>NZ_JBGXYA010000010.1:0-45231 GCF_041814905.1 Glaesserella sp.
ACCACCACCGTTTTCGTAAGTCACATAAGGGAAACGCCAAATATTTCCCAAACCGACCGCCGAACCGATAGAGGCAATAATAAATGCACGACGACCGGAGAACGTTTCTCTTTTCGACGCAGAAGATTGAACATTAGACACGGTAAATATCCTCAAAAAAAACAACTCTCTTTTTGCATCCAACACAAAGTGTTGGGCAGGTTGGCGAATATGCCTAATAATCAGGGAAAAGTAAAGAACTTAAAACGGAGATAATTTGAGACTTTGACCGATTTAATAAATAAAAATGCTAGAAAAATACCAAAAAATCAGCATAATAATCTAGCATTTATTAAAAATCAGTATTTTATATAATTTCAATTTTATTAAAACAGCACAACAAGTTGTTTAAAAATTTTAACAATTATTCATATTGCTTCAAGCTATACAATATGATGCTCCGACTAGTCGCGCCAAATCACCTCACAATCAACACGAATGCCTTCAGTTTCTACCTGCTTACCTTGTAGTTTTTGGCGAATTAATAAAAAAATCTGCTTCGCAATTTGTTCATGATCCTGCTTAATCGAATGAATATGGAAAGGCAATGCATTTAATAAATCATGATCATCGAACGTTGATAAATGAAGCTCACGATTTAGGAGTTTATCCATTTGCTTATGTTTGGTTAAATAACGAAGGACACCTTCTAAAATCGTATAAGAAGCGGTAAAAACCGATTCCGGCAAACGCCCCAAACGATCAACTAATTCTTTCATCATTAAATATCCGGAATAAGATTGATAATCTCGGTGCATGATCCAACCTTTTTGCTCCGTCAAATTCGCTTGTCTTAGCCCTTGGCGAAAACCGTTTAAACGTGATTCGCTCGGAGAAAGGGAAAGTAATCCGCCAAAATAGTAATATTCTTTCAATTGATAAGTTCTGACCACTCGCTCAACCAATTCAGCAATCTTGGCTGAATCTTGGCTCACGACATAAGGAAGATCCAATTCCGGAACTCGACGGTCGAGTTGCAATAATGGGGTTTGTCTAAATACACCTCTATAATATTTAGGATCTTGATGCGTCGGCGCCGTAATCAAAAGATCGATTTGACGATCTAACAAACGCTCAACCGCGAGTTTTTCTTGTTGTGGATTATCATCCGAACAAGCAATAACTAACTGTAAACCGTTTTCACGGCAAAGCATCTCCAATGTTTTTGCTGTAGACGCAAAACCATAGTTAGTCAGATCCGGGATAACAAGCCCAATCACATTAGTACGTCGTAATTTTAACGCTTTAGCATGAGCATTAGCTCTATATCCGTATTGCTTCGCAATATCTTCTACTTTTTGGCGGGTTTCCGGTTTAATACGAAACAAATCTGCTTGTCCGTTCAGTACCATACTTGCAGTAGTTTTTGAAACACCACTGATTTCAGCAATATCATTTAGCGTAACCCGCTTTCTTTCTTGTTTGACGTTCATCATTGTCGTCACTCCTTTTAATATTTATTGTTATTCTTAAATAATTATCACGCTCCAACAGTAAAGCGCAAAAGTGGCTTATCATACATCCAATATCATGCGTGAGATGACAAGCGGTAAGTTCCTCTAAAAATCTTCCAAACCTCCTTATTCATAAGCGGCTGATTAGGTCATTGACAAACCAGCCTCTTATTTTGTCCTTATTCGTACGTAATCTCATTCATTTCTGCAACTTGAATATCAAGTGCGCGGGATGTTTCAATCACATTTTCACGATCTGCAATAAAGAAACGTGATGTGAGAACTTTTTCCCCATGATTTAAGAAAATCTCAACAACAGAACGATCAAAGAAAATATCAATATGCTCTAAACGCTCAACCTCACAATGGCGCTGCAAATCGAATTTTTTCATCTCTTTTGTCTGTTCCGAAGCAGAACGATCTAACGTCAACAAACCGTTTTCATAACGCAAGACAAGATGTTGTCCTTTTACATTATTAAAAAACTTCACAACAAGCGGTTGGTTTTGGACATTAATTTGTAAATATGATGTCTCTAAATTAGCAATTTCTTGTTTGCCATTTATACGAATCGTTTGCTTATTAGCAAGTTTAGCACATATTTCATTGACAGGAAACTGATAAAGTTTACTATTTTTTACATTCATTTGACGAGGCATCGTTAGCATAGAATGCCATTTATATTTATCGGTCGGATAAGTCAGGTCCGGCAAGCCAATCCAACCAAATAAAATACCTTTGGCACTTTGAATCGTTTGTGGTGCGTAAAAATCAAATCCATAGTCTAATTCTTCGATATGCTCGGCATTTAAAATATTCCCACTTAGCTGACCAAGCGCATAAGTTGCGTGATAATTATTTTGGAAAGAGCGGGCTTCACGTGATTTACCTTGTGGAGACCATACAAAAATGTCTTTACCATCCAAATGAAATAAATCCGGACATTCCCACATAAATACATGGCTATTATCAAAATCAGCAATCGCCAATTCAGACAATAAACGTGGCGTATCCTCCAAATTATCCATTTCATACAATAGCGCCGTACCACTTAAATTTTCACGTTGAGCGCCCAATACAAAGCGGATTTTGCCTTCCGCGGTAACAAAAGGTTTCGGGTCACGTACATGCTCGGTATAACCTGCCGGAGCTTGATCAATAATGCAACGCTTCTCAAGTAACTTTCCGGCTTTATCAAAGATTGCAATATTTTGGTGAGGAACACGTTGATTATCGCTTGCTCGGCGCGTATTTCCTGTATAGAACGCAACAATCTTATTGTCCCATAAAATAGCACCACCGGAATAACAACCGTGAGATTCAAACATCTCATCCGGAATCAGCGGATCGGCTTCTGAAAAATGCTGAAAATCCTTTGTAATATAATGTTTCCAATGCTTCATTCCGTGAATTGCATCATACGGAAACCATTGATAAAAAATATGATATTTTTCACCGTCAAAAATCAAGCCATTAGGATCATTGAGTAATCCTGTCGGAGGAACCAAATGATAAGTCGGACGAAAATCGTGATCTTGTTCTACGATTTTTCGAATTTCCGCCAATTCGCCTTCTTGTTGGGCATGAAGGCTTTTATATTTACCTTGATTAAAAATATGCATTGCTTTCCCCTCGTATTGAAATGAATTATCTCTTACTAAAAAGGACGCATTTTCATGCGTCCTTGTCGATTAACTTGCTAAAAATTCTTCCAGTTGAATTTTATTCGGCAATGCCGACATTGCTCCTTTTGCCGTTGTTGCCAACGCGCCGGATGCATTCGCTTTACGAATCACATCAATTAATACAGACTCCTGCTTCCAATTTTCCGCTTGAGATAAACCGGCTAATAAACCACTTACAAAAGCATCGCCCGCACCAGTTGTATCTACCGGTTTTAAAGCCTTACCGGCAACGATTTTACTTTCACCGTTTAAATGATATATCGCGCCGTCTTTTCCTAAAGTAATAATAATAAGTTTATTCGGGTACTGCGTTGTAATTGCTTTGGTTGCATCATCTAATGTTGTGGTATTTGTCAGTAAAGTTAATTCTTCTTCTGAAAATTTTAATACATCCGCCATGGCTACTACGCTATTAACAACCTGTTTCATCTCATCTAAGGATGCCCAAAGTGATTCACGTAAATTTGGATCAAAAGAGAAAAAGCCACCAGCCTCTTTAATACGGCGAATAGCTTCAATCGTGGTAGAACGAGAGGGATCATTAATTAATGCAATGGAACAACAGTGAAGCCATTCACCGGTGTGAAATGTCGGTAAATCCGATACTTCAAGAAATTGATCAGCACTTGGGTTAACCATAAAAGTGAAACTGCGTTCACCATCATCAAGCCCGACAATAACAGTTGAGGTCCGCTGCTTAGGATCGAGGATCATATGTTCTGTTGACACATTTTCTGCACGTAATGTTTGTTGCATGAATTTACCTAACGGATCATTTCCCACTCTTCCGATAAATCCGGACTCCACGCCTAAACGAGAAACACCAACCGCCACATTGGCCGGTGCACCACCGGCACAACGTAGATAGTGGCTTTCTCCATCAGGAATTAAATCGACAACAGCATCACCAAGTACCCAAATTTTACTCATACATTCCCCTCGTGATTAGTTAAATAATATGTGAAATAGTAGCTAAAACGGTTTAGTTTTGCAATTTAAGATCCCGCAGTTGACTAAAATTTACCCTAAAAAAATGCCAACCCGAAGGTTGGCATTTTAATTTTTTATTCTAAAGGTTTATTTCGTTTCTGTTGCAGCTTTCGCTTCTTCCGCCTTTTGCTCTACAGCTTCCGCCGCTTTCTCAGAACCGGCCTTTAAATCGGATGCGGCTTCTTGCATTGCTTTCCCAAAACTATCCATTTTATCTGCAATTGCACCTTGAGCTTCCTTCATTGTATTATCCAAACTGCTTTTCACGTCATCAAACGTTTCCGAGAGCTTACTTTTTTTCTCTTCAACTGCAGGTTGATCTAATTTTGCTTCCAGCGTCTTTTTCATCTCTTCCCATTTTTCTTCCGAGATTTTTTTCGCTTCTGCAATTTGATTAGCAACTGAATTTTGGATTTCAGCCACTTTTGCATCCGCTAATTTTTGTGTTTCTGCAATTTTATCATCTGCCTGTTTTTGAATCTCAGCAATTTTAATCTCTGCGGCTTTTTGAGCTTCTGCCACTCTTTCATCTGCAGATTTTTGTACTGCCGCAACTTTCTCATCCGACGCTTTTTGAACCTCAACCAATTTAGCCTCTAAGGCCTTTAAATCGGCTTCTAATTTTGCCTTACCGTTATCACAACCGCTTAAAGAAATAGTTGCACCTAAAACAAGAACCGCTAATAGTGATTTTTTCATTTAAAGTCCCTCTTAGATAAAATAATTACCGCTTTTTAGAAACCAATCCTAAAGGATATTTCCCCTAGGGCTAATACAATACCGCTAACTATTCGTTGAAGCAACCCGCGGAGCCGAATAAACATGACTAACTGCACTCGTATGCCCGCCAAACCCTTTACCGTAGAAATAATACTTAGAATGTTGCCATTCTGTGATCACTACAGGTTCCGCTTGTACTATCGGTGCTGCAGCGATGGCGGTATCAGACTGAGTATGTACTACGCGAGAGAAGGTACCTAATTTGCCCTCAAACTGATAGTTGCTTTGATAAACGGGCACCGCATCAACTACCGTTTTCGGTTCTATCACATCTTTGCTTTCCACTATATGCGACTCAGTTGCTTGAATATCCGCTTTGACGGATTTACGACGCGCTTGATTTTCTTTCACTAAATCACGTTCTGTAGCTTGTGCAACAACCATTCCAAAAGGTTGGCTCGACTTCACTGCCGGTTTTTCGGTTTTTATAACATTGTCTTCCGAAACTCCGCGACGTTCATGATTTTCTTTCACTAGATCACGATTTGTACTTTGTGCAACAAAATTACCAAACGGTACGGTAGATTCTTTTTCAGCTTCTACGGTTATTTTTTCATCCTGATCCTGCTGTTGCAATATTTCATCTACGGATAAGAAATGCGGTTTTTCTTCCGAAACAACTTTTGCCGATTCGTAAAATTTCACCCAAATCTTACCGCTTGCAAGTTCCGGCGAAGCCACTGCCGCCGTTAATGGCATAGCTGCAGGCATTACGTCTTCACGACGTTCGCGACGACGTTGGTTACCGACACGTAAATGGCGAGGTAAACGACGTTGACGAGAGCCTTCGCGGACTTCGCTACGTTCTTCGGTATTTAGATTATTTTCTACTGAGACTTCCGTTTCGAGCAGCGTTGATGCCATCACATTACTTGGTTTTGGTTGTTGCTCTTGTTTAATGACAACAGGAGTTTCAATCGGTTTTGGCTGAAGATTTTCTTCAACAATTTCATTACTTGTAATATCTACGACCGCATCTACACGCACTTTTTTACGCAATTCACGACGCTGACGACGCTCAGCCACTTTACTTTCACGTTGTGGTTGACGTTCGGCTTGCTTTGCCGGTGATCCAACGACTTCTTCAACCACTTCGCGACGTTTTTTCGACTCGCTTTGAATATTGTCTTTAACTACAGCAACTTCAGCTTGTGACTGCGAGATCTTTTTGTCTTGTTGACGTTCGTTACGGTTTGGTCGCTCACGTCGTTGTTGACGGCGTTCTCGCTGATTACGGGCTTTGCCTTTAATTGCTTGTTTTGCCTCCGGCTCTTTTTCTTCCGGTGCAAAGAAACTTTTTATTTTTGCAATTAAACGGCTAAGGAATGACGGTTTTACTTCCTCTCTTTTTACCGGTGTCGGAGCCGGTTGTAAATTAAGTTCTGAACTTTGCAATACCGATTCGACAGTAATGACCGGTTCGTTACGTGTCACTAAAGCTTCTTCATAGGAGGCTGAAGGAACTGCGGCTTCTTCCTCACGTTCTTGATAACGTTTTGCTAAATCATAACTTAAAGTCGGTACCACTTCATTTTCACGTAAACGATAGACACTAAAATGTGGTGTCTCCATATTTTCTGTCGGCACCACAATGACTTGAACTTCATGGCGTTTTTCGATATCACTGATCGCTTTACGCTTTTCGTTCAATAAATAAGTTGCAATTTGAACCGGTACAATCGTATGAACTTGTGCCGAATTTTCTTTAATCGCTTCTTCTTCCAGTAGACGTAAAATGGATAAAGCAATCGACTCGTTATCACGGATTTTGCCTGTGCCTTGACAGCGTGGGCAAACGTGTGATGACGCTTCACTTAACGATGGACTTAAACGCTGACGGCTCATTTCGAGCAAGCCGAAACGAGAAATACGTCCAAACTGGATTCTTGCACGGTCTTGGCGTGTTGCTTCACGGATACGGTTTTCCACTTCACGCTGATGACGAACTGGGGTCATATCAATAAAGTCGATCACGATTAAACCGCCCAAGTCACGCAAACGTAACTGACGAGCAATTTCGTCTGCCGCTTCCAAGTTGGTATTTAATGCGGTTTCTTCAATATCGCCACCACGAGTTGCGCGGGACGAGTTGATGTCGATAGCCGTCAGAGCTTCGGTCACATCAATCACAATAGAACCGCCTGATGGCAAACGCACTTCACGTTGGAATGCCGATTCAATTTGCGACTCGATTTGATAATGGCTGAACAACGGTACTTCGCCTTCATACAGACGCACACGGTTGATAAAATCAGGACGGACTAAACGAATGTGATTTTTCGCTTTTTCAAACACCTTTTTGTTATCGATCAGAATCTCACCGATATCACGACGGAGATAATCACGAATTGCACGCACGATTACGTCGCTTTCTTGGTGGATAAGGAATGGCGCAGGACGAGATCCTGCTGCTTTTTTAATTGCATCCCAATGGTGTAATAAGACTTTTAAGTCCCACTGTAACTCTTCGGGTGATTTACCGACACCGGCAGTACGTACGATTAAACCGACTTCATCCGGCACTTCTAAACTGTCTAACGCATCTTTAAGCTCTAAACGCTCATCACCTTCGATACGACGGGAAATACCGCCGGCACGAGGATTATTCGGCATTAACACGAGGTAACTGCCGGCAAGCGAAATAAATGTGGTTAACGCCGCACCTTTGTTACCGCGTTCTTCTTTGCTGACTTGAACGATGACTTCCGTCCCTTCTTGAATAATATCCTTAATATTCGGGCGACCTTGGAACACATAGCCTTCAGGGAAGTACTCACGAGAAATTTCTTTTAACGGAAGGAAACCGTGACGTTCAGCACCGTAATCGACAAATGCCGCTTCCAGACTCGGTTCGACACGGGTAATTTTACCTTTGTAGATATTCGCTTTCTTTTGTTCGTGTCCCGGACTTTCAATGTCCAAGTCGAACAGTCGTTGCCCGTCAACAAGGGCAACTCGCAACTCTTCTTTTTGAGTTGCATTGATTAACATTCTTTTCATTGTGTTTTCTCATTTTATTTTTCATATTGTTCTGCTCATACGGCTTGGGTTCGTGTTTTTGCTTGTGCGTCAATCTCCCGACTGTCTGAGGACAAACTGACTGAAGCCGTATGTTCTAATGTGATCTGTCTTATGTCTTACACTCAAATCTTGACTGCATAATCAATCACTTAGCTTGTATAACAAGCGGTGCGTTTTCTGCTATTTTTTGCAAAACCGCCGTGCGGTTATCATAGACGGAAAAAGCGAATCATTATGGCATTTTAAGAGAGAAATAGAAAGGCAAAAGTAGGGGAATTTAGGATAAAAAAATCAAGCGGTTAATTCGAATAGATTTGCAAAAAACGACTCGAATCAGACCGCTTGTAATGGTGCTTAAGATTTAGATAACGTCAATGACGTTTGAGGAGGTAAATGTAAATCCAATTGATTATATGGAATGGAAATACCTGCTTTATCAAAGCCAACTTTCACTTTCTCTAAAATCGCAAATTGTGTATCTGAATAATTTGCGGTTTGCACCCAAGGACGCACAAAAAGCTGCACGCTGCTCGCGGCTAAATTCCCCACCGCAATTGTCGGTTCAGGATAATTGAGTACATTTTCATCATCAAACAGGATTTGGTGGACAATTTCTTTCGCTTTCTCAATATCCGATTCATAACTAATATCAAAAATAAAATCGATTCGGCGCGTTTCATTACGAGAGTAATTAGTGATGCTGTCCGCAAAGACTTTTCCGTTCGGAACCAATACCGTCTTATTGTCTCCGGTACGTAGTTCTAACATTAAAATCCCCATCTGCTCAACTTTACCTGCACTACCACCCGCTTCAATAAAGTCACCTTTTTTGAACGGTTTGAAAATCAGCAACATCACACCCGCTGCAAAATTTTGTAACGAATTTTGTAATGCCAAACCAATGGCTAAGCCCGCCGCACCGATTAAGGCAACTAGTGAACTGGTATTAATCCCCAGTTGTGAAAGTGCCGCGATGATCGTAATTAATAAAAACAGGAAATAGGCGATAGAGCTGACAAAACTCTGTAACATTTCGTCTTTACTTGAGGCCAGTACGGCTCTGCCGATTAAATTACTAAATATGCGAGCGAGATAACGTCCGGCAATAAAAATCGCAATGGCAATTAATAATTTTGTACCGTAAGGAATAATCCAGTCTTGTAAAAGCTGTTGAAATTCAAGGTTTTTTACATCACTAAGAATTTCTTTTGCTTCAGGAGGGATAGTGATATCCGTAGCTTCTTTTGCTGTTTCAGCAGGGGCTGTCATTGTTTTCTCCGATTAATTAATAAAACCGGCGTATTCTAGCATGAGCGAACCCATTTTTAAGGGAATTTATGCTAGAATTCACTGAATTTTTCCTATTTTTTGAAATGAGAATGTCAACAGAAAAAATAATCAGTGCCGGCGTCCAATTTTTTACCATCAGTGATGATGAAGCCGGGCAACGTTTGGATAACTTCTTACTTGCCAAGCTTAAGGGTGTGCCGAAAAGCCTGATTTACCGCATTGTTCGTAAAGGCGAAGTGCGAGTGAACAAAGGGCGGATCAAACCCGAATATAAGTTGCAAACGGACGATATTGTGCGAGTACCGCCTGTGCGTGTGGCAGAAAAAAATGAAGCACCGATTTCGACCAAACTCAACAAAGTCGCAGAACTTGAACAACAAATTCTCTATGAAGATGATGTGATGTTAGTGATTAACAAACCGTCAGGCATTGCCGTTCACGGCGGTAGCGGTTTGAGTTTCGGCGTGATTGAAGCCTTGCGAGCATTACGCCCTGAAGCCCGTTTTTTAGAGCTAGTTCATCGTATTGACCGAGATACTTCGGGTTTACTGCTCGTGGCTAAAAAACGTTCCGCATTGCGTAGTTTGCACGAACAGTTGCGAGAAAAAGTGGTACAAAAAGATTACCTTGCACTCGTGCGTGGGCAGTGGCAATCGCACGTTAAAGTGATTAAAGCACCGCTATTGAAAAACGAATTAGCCAGCGGCGAACGCATTGTGCGAGTGAGCGAAGAAGGCAAACCGTCTGAAACCCGTTTTAGTATTGAAGAGCGTTATGCCACAGCAACTTTAGTCAAAGCTTCGCCCGTTACGGGCAGAACTCACCAAATCCGTGTGCACACTCAATACGCAGGGCATCCGATTGCACTTGATGACAAATACGGCGACCGTGAATTTGACCAAAAAATGCAACAAGCGGGTTTAAACCGCCTGTTTTTACACGCCTATTCAATTCGCTTTGAACATCCGAAAACCGGAGAGGAAATGGTAGTTACCGCGCCGTTGGATAAGTCGTTAAAATCGGTGTTATCCACGTTGAGAATGGAAAAATAAATCATGAAAATTTTTTACAAAAATCAGCTCGGTTCTGACCGCTTGTTAGATCTCTCATCCCCTAAAATTATGGGTATTCTCAACTTTACACCGGATTCTTTTTCCGATTCGGGTAAATTTTTTTCTCTTGATAAAGCCTTATTCCAAGTAGAAAAAATGCTCAATGAAGGGGCGGATATTATCGATATCGGCGGTGAATCAACCCGCCCGAATGCCGAAATTGTTACACTAGAACAAGAGCTTAAGCGAGTCGTTCCGTTAGTCGAAGCGGTACATAAACGTTTCGATTGCTTTATTTCGGTCGATAGTTCCAAGGCGGAGGTATTTAAACAAGCTGCTAAGGTCGGTATGGATATCATGAATGATGTCCGAGCATTAACCGAACCTAACGCCTTGGAGACGGCAGCCAGATTACAGCTCCCTGTGTGTATTATGCATATGCAAGGCACCCCACAAAATATGCAAGAAAATCCGATCTATGAAGATGTGGTAGAAGATGTCGCAGATTTTTTAAATCAACGAATTTTTGAATGTATTACTGCCGGAATTGCCAAAGAGCATCTCATTCTCGATCCGGGTTTCGGGTTTGGTAAAACCGTACAGCATAACTACCAACTACTCAGATATTTAAAAGTTTTCGCCGATTCCGGCTATCCGATACTTGCCGGACTCTCACGCAAATCGATGATCGGAGCCGTATTAAATAAACCGGTCGATCAACGTGTTGCAGGTTCTGTTGCCGGCGCATTACTTGCCGTACAAAACGGTGCCAAAATCGTACGTGTTCATGATGTTGCCGAAACGGCAGATGCGTTGAAAATTTATCAAGCAATGCTGGAATGTGAGTAATTCCTTTATTAATCAAAAAGGCGTATGAATTTACATTCATACGCCTTTTTGCTTAGTGTTTCGCATTAAAACGAATATTCATCGTGACTTGCCGGATCCCAACTGATTTTTGTGCGATCCCATTTTATTTCCGGTTCTTGAGATTGCTCCTGTTGTTGAGCCGCTTCTTGACGCGCTAATTCAGCACCTTGTTTATACGCTTCTTCACGAATTTTCTGCTCTTTTTTAGTCTGCTGCTTTTTCACCTCAAGTTCTTTGGCTTCTTGTTCGGACTGTTGTTTTTTAATTGTCGCTTTAGTCTGTTGAATGGCTTGTTTATATTCTGCTTTCAAGTTATCACACCAGGCTTTTTCAAATTGCACGCTTTTAGTATGATTGAACTGTTGGAGCTTTTTTGCCAAATATTGCTGAGAGGCGGGGTCGAGCATAATAATGTCATAATCACGCGTCCCAATCACATTGTTTAGCGTATGTTGATAAACCGCCATTTGATATAAAAAGAGCTGACCGTCAGACAGTGTTCCACGATTAGAACGAATATCTTTCGGATATAAACACTGTTCAGTTTTATTGCGCTCCACAATCCATTTTTTCACATCTTCATCAGCAATTTTATATCTCGGTCCATCAGTATGAGTATGGAAACCAAGTCCGGAAAAACTGCTACAAGCTGTTAAAAATGTAGTTAACGTGAATGTAATGAGTTTAAAAAACTGTTTTTTCATCTATAACGCTCTCGTTGAAATAATCGAGAAAATTGTACAGGAAAATACTTTCTCCCGTTAAAAGAATTTTCACTAAAAATCCATTAATCACACAAGTTTAAAATTATTGACAATCTAAGCGATTACTAAAACTGTTCAATCCTATTTGTCTTTAAAATTACCTAAGACAGGCTTGTTTAATCCATTAAAAAACACTAGAGTAACCCAGCTTTAATTCAGAAAAGGATAAAAAATGACCACTTTAGTTTATGGCATTAAAAACTGTGATACCGTGAAAAAAGCGATCAAATGGCTTGCGGATAACAACCTAAACCCACAACTGCACGACTATCGAGTCGATGGCTTAAATTCTGCATGGCTGGCTGAAATGGCAGAGAAATTTGGCTGGGAAAACTTAGTCAATAAACGTAGCACCACTTGGCGTGGGCTGGATGATGAGATTAAAAATAATCTCAATAAAGAACTGGCATTAAAGGTGTTAAACGAACAACCAACCTTAATCAAACGCCCGATTGTGATTGCTGATAATGTGGCGTTGATTGGGTTTGATGAGAAAGAGTACCAAAAGGCTTTTGGTAAATAGCTGTAGGGTGGGTCTTGACCCACCGTTTAAATATCTATTCGTGAGTGGTGGGTCAAGACCCACCCTACAATTTTGTAATAATAAACATATATGAAAAATCAAATTATTTCACTCGCCCAAGCCCTTATCCAACGTAAATCTATCAGCCCGAATGATGAAGGTTGCCAACAACTGATTGCCGAACGGCTACAAGCGGTCGGATTTAAGTTGGAATGGTTGCCTTTTGGCGATACCTTAAATCTATGGGCAACCCATGGAGAAGGCGAACCTTGCCTTGCCTTTGCAGGACATACTGACGTTGTCCCTGAAGGCGATGAAAGCCAATGGACTTATCCGCCGTTTTCCGCTGACATTGTCGATGATATGCTTTACGGGCGTGGAGCGGCGGATATGAAAGGTTCTTTAGCGGCAATGGTGATCGCTTGCGAAACCTTTGTGAAAAACAACCCAAATCATCAAGGCAAAATTGCTTTACTCATTACCTCTGACGAAGAAGCTGCGGCCAAAGACGGCACGGTGAAAGTGGTGGAAACCCTAATGCAACGCCAAGAGCCGATCCACTATTGCGTAGTGGGCGAGCCGTCCAGCACTAAACAGCTAGGCGATGTGGTGAAAAACGGTCGCCGTGGCTCGATTACTGCCAATCTTTATATTGAAGGCATTCAAGGACACGTTGCCTATCCCCATTTAGCCGAAAACCCCGTTCATACAGCTTTACCATTTTTGAGCGAACTGACCTCTTACCAATGGGATAACGGCAACGAATTTTTCCCACCAACCAGTTTGCAAATTGCCAACATCAAAGCCGGTACAGGCAGTAATAATGTGATCCCGGGCGAGCTTTATGTGCAGTTCAATTTACGTCATTGCACCGAAGTAAATGATGAAATCATCAAAGCTAAAGTTGCCGAAATGTTGCAAAAACACGGTTTAAAACATCGAATTGAATGGAGTTTGTCGGGAAAACCGTTTTTAGCAGGCAATGGAAAACTGGTTCAAGCCACGATACAAGCGGTCGAAAACGTGACACAAATTACGCCTAAACTAGACACTGGCGGTGGTACATCAGACGGGCGTTTTATCGCATTAATGGGCGCGGAAGTGGTTGAGTTCGGTCCAATCAACCAAACCATTCATAAAGTGAACGAATGTGTGAACGTGAATGATTTGGGCAAATGTGGCGAAGTGTATTACCAAATTGCTGAAAAATTACTATTACAAGCGGTCTGATTTATGCCAAATTTTGCAAATTTACCTGAAATCCTCACGGGCAAAAGCCGTGAACATTTAGTGCCATTGCCGAATGTCTTATCGGATAAACACGCATTACAAGCAGAAGTTGTAGAGGCTTTTTTGCAGCTACAACAAGCGGCAAAACAAGCAGGCTTTAACTTGCAGCCCGCCAGTACTTATCGTGATTTTGAACGGCAAAAATTGATTTGGAATGCGAAGTTTAACGGTGAACGCAAGGTTCACGATGATCACGGCTGTGCGTTAGATTTAAGCTGCGCGGATGATTGGCAAAAATGCCAAGCGATTTTACGCTGGTCTGCCGTACCGGGGGCAAGCCGCCATCATTGGGGAACCGAAATCGATATTTTCGATCCCGACTTACTGCCCGAAGGACAAAAGCTAATGTTAGAACCGTGGGAATATCTGACAGGCGGCTATTTCCAACGTTTAACCAATTGGCTTTTAGTGAATGCGGAACAATTCGGTTTCTACTTTCCGTTTATGCAAGATCACGGTAAACAAATCGGCATGGAGCCTTGGCATATCAGCTACTTCCCGATCGCCGAACACTACGAGCGGTCACTTTCGCCTGATATTTTGCAAACGGCGTGGGAAAATGAAGATGTGGCGGGAGTGAATTGTTTAAGTGAACACATCGTTGAATTGTTCAAACATTACATTTTATAACTATAGGGGCAAATGACATTTGCCCCATCAAAATGAAATGATAAATTGAAAATACTGGGGCGAATGTAATTCGCCCCTACACACAAATTTAATAACAATGAATATCCAATTAATTAACGAAAGCGATGTTGCCGATACATTCCAAATCCTCTGCGAAAAATGGCAGCTGCGTCATCAGCCCGATGCCGCATTAGCCTTAGTCCAAACCAACGAACGCTTGGAGTTGCGTAAACTCGACGAACCGAAATTAGGGGCGATTGCCGTGGACTTTGTCGACGGCACCATGGCTCATCGGCGTAAATTCGGCGGCGGGCGCGGTGAAGCGGTAGCCAAAGCCGTCGGTATTAAAGGTGACTATTTGCCGACCGTCATTGATGCCACGGCAGGGTTGGGACGTGATGCCTTTGTCTTGGCTTGTGTCGGTTGCAAGGTCAACTTGGTTGAGCGCAATCCGGTGGTCAGCGCATTATTGGAAGACGGTTTAAATCGCGCTTACCAAGATGCGGAAATCGGCAAATTTATGCAAGAACGCATGGTGTTGTTATCCGTACATTCCATTGCCGAACTCGATCCGATAAAAGATGCTGCCGATGTCGTTTATCTCGATCCGATGTATCCGCACAAGCAGAAAAGCGCCTTAGTCAAAAAAGAAATGCGGGTATTCCAACAATTGGTCGGTGCAGATTCAGACTCGGATGATTTTTTCTTTCCCGCCACACAATTGGCGCGTAAACGTGTTGTGGTAAAACGCCCCGATTACGCCCCGTTCCTTGCCGAACAAAAACCCGACTTCAGCCAAGAAACCAAAAATCACCGTTTTGATGTGTATTTATCACATAAATAATATAAAAAAACCGCCGGATATGATCCGACGGTTTCTCTCTCACTAAAGCACTTCAATCGCCTTATACTGCGCTTGCAATTTCTCAAGTCCGTCTTGGTACTCTTGCATTTTTTCACGCTCTTTGGCAATAACTGCTTCCGGGGCTTTTGCAACAAAGGCTTCGTTGCTGAGTTTGCCTTCGATACGTTTCACTTCGCCGTTCAATTTTTCGATCTCTTTGCTCAAACGAGCAAGCTCGGCATCTTTGTTGATAAAGCCAGCCATTGGCACTAGCACTTCTGCGTTACCGACTAGTTTCGCCACAGAAAGTGGAGCCTCTTCGCCTTGGGCAAGTACTTGTACGCTGTCTAACTTCGCCATTGCTTTTAACAAGCGGTCGTTTTCCGCTAACATTTTGCAATGTTCGTCAGACAGGTTACGCACTAAGAAATCCAAGCCTTTGCTTGGGGCGATGTTGCACTCTGCACGAATATTACGCACCGCAACAATCAACTCTTTCAACCAGTTGATTTGCATTTCCGCTGCCTCGTCAATTTGGCTTTCTTCCACTTTCGGGAAAGGTTGTAACATAATGGTGTCGCCTTCTACCCCTGCAAAGCCTTTCACTTTCTGCCAGATTTCTTCAGTAATGAATGGAATAATCGGGTGAGCTAAACGCAATAATTTTTCCAACACACGCACGAGGGTTTGGCTTGCACCACGTTTTTGAGCGTCTGTGCCGTTGGCAAACACAGGTTTGGTAAGCTCTAAATACCAGTCACAGAATTGGTTCCAAGTGAACTCGTAAATGGTATTTGCCGCTAAGTCGAAACGGTATTGGCTTAAGGCATCACGGAACTCGCCCACGGTGCGGTTGAATGTGGATTGGATCCAACGATCCGCCAAGCTGTATTCCACGTCACCTGCCGATAAATCTAATTTATCGTTGGTCAATACGAAGCGGCTCGCATTCCATAATTTGTTACAGAAATTGCGGTAGCCTTCCAAACGTTTCATATCCCAGTTGATGTCACGTCCGTTGCTTGCTAATGCCGCCAAGGTGAAACGCAGTGCGTCCGTACCGTGTGGGGCGATACCGTTCTCGAACTCCTTACGGGTCGCTTTGGCAATTTTTTCCGCCAACTGCGGTTGCATCATATTGCCCGTACGTTTTTCAAGCAGATCTTCAAGGCTGATACCGTCAATCATATCAATCGGGTCTAACACGTTCCCTTTTGATTTTGACATTTTTTGCCCTTGTTCATCACGGATCAAACCTGTTACATACACAGTTTTAAATGGCACTTGTGGTTTACCGTTTTCATCTTTGATGAAGTGCATCGTAAACATAATCATACGAGCCACCCAGAAGAAGATGATGTCAAAGCCTGTGATTAACACATCGGTCGGGTGATACATTTTGAGTTCTTTCGTTTGCTCCGGCCAACCTAACGTTGAGAATGTCCATAAGCCTGACGAGAACCAAGTATCCAACACGTCTTCATCTTGTTTTAAGGCTAAATCTGCCGGTAAGTTGTATTTTGTACGCACTTCCGCTTCATCGCGTGCCACATAAACGTTACCTTCCGCATCGTACCACGCAGGAATACGGTGTCCCCACCATAATTGGCGAGAAATACACCAGTCTTGAATATCACGCATCCAAGAGAAGTACAGGTTTTCATACTGTTTCGGCACGAATTGAATTTCACCGTCTTCCACCGCTTTGGTAGCTACCTCTGCTAATGGTTTTACCGACACATACCATTGGTCGGTCAGCATCGGCTCAATCGGCACGCCACCACGGTCGCCATAAGGCACTTTTAAGTCGTGCGGTTTGATTTCCTCTAACAAGCCAAGGGCTTCAAAGTCTGCTACGATTTTCTTACGCGCCGCAAAACGCTCTAAACCTTGATAATCCGCCGGAATAAGTGCGGTGTAATTTTCTAAAGGTTTACCGTCTGAGCCGATAATTTCCGCTTCATCACGAATATCCGCATTTAAGGTCATCACGTTCACCATTGGCAACTGATGGCGTTTGCCTACTTCGTAGTCGTTGAAGTCGTGAGCTGGGGTAATTTTCACCACGCCTGTACCGAACTCACGATCTACATAATCGTCCGCAATAATCGGGATTTCACGGTTTGCAAGCGGTAGGATCACGGTCTTACCGATCAAAGACTGGTAACGTTCATCTTCAGGGTGAACCGCTACCGCTGTATCGCCTAACATCGTTTCAGGACGAGTAGTAGCCACCACCAAATAATCTTTACCGTCCGCCGTTTTCGCTCCGTTGGCTAACGGATAACGGAAATGCCACAGCGAGCCTTTGCTCTCTTTGTTTTCCACTTCAAGATCAGAAATCGCCGTGTGTAATTTCGGATCCCAGTTTACCAAGCGTTTGCCACGATAAATCAAGCCTTCTTCGTGTAAACGTACGAACACTTCTTTTACCGCATTGGACAAACCTTCGTCCATCGTAAAACGCTCACGATCCCAGTCGATCGAGTTACCTAAACGACGCATTTGCTGTCCGATCGTGCCACCTGAATAGGCTTTCCAATCCCAGATTTTATTGATGAACGCTTCACGCCCGTAATCGTGGCGGGTTTTACCTTCTTCCGCCGCAATTTTGCGTTCCACCACCATTTGGGTTGCAATCCCTGCGTGGTCAGTCCCCGCTTGCCATAGGGTGTTATTGCCTTCCATACGGTTAAAACGGATTAAGGTATCCATTAAGGTTTGCTGGAAAGCGTGCCCCATATGCAAACTCCCCGTCACATTTGGCGGTGGAATTGCGATACAGTAACTTGGAACATTCGGGTTTTCATTCGGCTTAAAATAGCCTTGTTCTTCCCAGTGTTTATAAAGTGCTTGTTCGACTGCCGATGAGTCGAAACGATCTTCCATTTCGAATTTTTGGGTCATTTTGTTTCTCTTAAATTTAGCTACCTTTTAAATTTGTTTTTTAATGAAATCCACATATCTTTAATTCTGATTTTTATTCCAGTCCATAAAAAATTTATAACTAATAATGTGATAGATATTGTAGTTACCTTAATTGCCAACTCTTCTTGAATATTAATTCCAAAAAATTCTATCGGTGAAATAGTACTGTAAAAAGAAACAAATACACAACATAAACATAAAAATATGATTAATATCATCATAAATAGAAATTGATTCGAAACTATTATTTTTCGGCTAGCTAGCTCATATTGATCATTACTAATTTCTGTAATAACTGTTTTTATAGTTTTTGTGTTTTTATAAGAAATTTTAGCTGTACCATCTTTCTCTCCATCTTTGAGTGCTTTTGCTATAGTACTTATTATTGTTGTTTTATTACTTTCATTATCACCTAGTTTAGATAAGACATTTTCTAACGATATATAAAATTCCTGTTCATCTTTATGTTTGATATAAAGAACAATAGCAACAATTGCCAAAATTATCATTATCAATAGTAAATATGACATAAATCTTTCCATTATATATCCTTAAAATAAAATTAACTTGATAGTATTTACAGTATAATTTATCGTAATCGCTTATTTGCAAGATTTTACTAAAACCCAATTGCTTGCAATCCACATACAGCAAGCCGTACGTGGTTACGATCAGCCTTCGGCTGAATGAGCCACGCTGTGGCTCTTTTTCCAATCCCTAGCCCCAACGGGGCTGAATTATGCGTAACCTAGTACGGCTTTGCCGTGCTAGGGATAAAGCAAATTTTACTCACCGACTTCGTTTTTACCGCTGCCAAATCTCCCCTAACCCCTCTTTGCTAAAGAGGGGAACTGGCTCAAACGAAAATATAAAATCGAAGTACTTCAAAAAGAGGCTCAATTTTTTAGATGAGCGATTATTTTCTTCGATCTGATCCCCCTCTTTAGTAAAGAGGGGTTAGGGGAGATTTGTCAAACACAATAACTAAGTAAAAAAATCTCAATATTATTGCGCATATTCAATCACTCGAATAAAACCATTTGGATGATGCTCAATCAAATCCCCGTTTTCACGTCGATAAGTCACGACTTCACGCTTCTTCTTATCATCCATCCACGCTTTAAATTGAATCTGCAACTGGCGTTGTTGTTCTCTAATTTGTTCGATTTTGGTCATTTTATTTCTCCAAAATTCTCAAATACCGATCTAACTCTTGAATTTCATAATCCGCAATTAATTCCGTTAAAGTCACCGTACTTTGCTGATTCTTATGAAAATCATCAAAACATTGATAATATTTTGCTCGGTTCGTAAATTTAATATCAATCGGTAAATAACCTTGTTTAAGCAATTCAAAATTAATCAGCAATCGCCCAGTTCGTCCGTTACCATCAATAAAAGGATGAATACTCTCAAACGCCAAATGTAACCAGCTAATGGCTTCAATCGGGTGAAGTCCGGTCAATTTCTGCTGATATTTTTCAATTAAGCGTTGCATTTCTTCCGCAATTAAATAAGGTGCAGTCGGTTCGTTTTCAGCCCCTAAAATACGCACAGGAATTTTACGATAAACACCGCGATTTTCCGCACTCCCCATTAATACCAAAGAATGAATATCTTTAATCGTGCGTTCGGTTAATGGCTCATTATTTACCACTAATTCATAAATATAATTAAACGCGTCTTTAAAACCGATAATATCCAAATGTTCACGAATCGGTTTTTCCGCAATGGTGATACCTTCTTTTAAAATCAGCACGGTTTCTCGCAATGTGATTGTATTTCCTTCAATCGCATTAGAGTTATAACTACTCTCAATAATAAATTCTTCTCGCAAGCGTTGCACTTCCGCAGTGGAAAGCGGGCGATATTGAGTCAGCTGATTTTTTAAGTATTCAATTTGGTTTAGTTTATGATTGTGCATTTATCTACTTATTAAGGTTTATATAAATTATTTTTAACATATTGATAAATCTTCAAAGCGGCATTTTCAATTTTTTCTGCTTGCCTATTTAATTCTTCATTAGTAATTTCATCCGGCTGTTCAACTAAAGTAGAATAATACTTAATTAAATCTAATTCAGGTTGAATATCTTTTGGTAATTGCTGTATTCCTGCAAGTTCAATACCATACATATACGTTACGCACCAATCCTCAGAAATAAAAAATTCACCATCACCCAAATCACGAATTTCAAATTGAGCATAGTAAATACCTTTACCTCGATTTAAACGATCAATCAGCTCATTGTAATATCGAAAAATAAGATCTAAATAGCGTTCTAAAGCCTTCTTATTTTTCCATTGGGGTTCTTGATAACCCCATAATCTTGGCAGCCATTGGCTTGGTTGAATTAAGGTTGGTGAGGAAAGAATAGCAGTCAGGAAACCGTCTAACTCTACGAGAGAATAAATTCCCCTATCATCTTCTTCACTTGCGTACTCTAGAATAAGTTGATCTAATTCCTCTAATTCGTCTTCAGATAGCGGTTTAAAATCCATCATTTTCATCATATTACTCACGCTTTACCATATCCAAATGCGGTATCCCATCTTCCAAATAAACCTCGGAAATCGGTTTAAACCCAAGCGATTGGTAAAAATCTTGCAAAGATATTTGCAAATTTCCGCCTAAATCCTACCGCTCGTAGCAATCATACGCCACGGCATTTTTGACATATTCCTCATAACGATAATAGCTATTTTCTAGTTCTTGATAATTGACCCGTTTACATTTGGCTAACGCCGGATCGTTTTCCTCCAACACTTTAATCGTGACTTTATATGTTCTTTCAGCACGACCGTGGCTGGAAAACCCAAAAGGTCCGAAACTCGGAATGACGTGGTCCACCGGCACAAGTCCCCGTATGTAAAACGATACGCCTTTTAAATCTGTCGGGGAAAAATTACCGTCATGTGTCACACGACAGCCGGCATGTTCTATGGTGTATCCGTGCTCTTCCCCTTCTTTTAAAATAAGCAGGGCAGAGCAATTATACATATGATATTCGCTTGGATACCAATAATACGGCTTGCCTTTCACAGCGACGTAAGGCTCCGGTGGCGGATATGTCGCTGTTGAACACGCGTTGAGCACGCTCAATAATAGTGCCAAACAGATTATTTTCACAATACATTTCATAAAATGTCTCCTGCACGGGTGTTATCTGTGTCGGTTTGTTTGAATTTGCAAAATTTTGCCCGTTTTCGACCGCTTGTAACCACTTCGTAGTTTTCTAAATAGTCAACACCATATCCAAATGCGGTATCCCGTCTTCCAAATAAACCTCGGAAATCGGTTTAAACCCAAGTGATTGGTAAAAATTTTGCAAATAGGCTTGAGCTTGTACATATACCTTTTCACCTTGCCATTGTTGCTGACAAACAGTGAGAGCCTGCACCATCAATTTTTTCGCTAAACCTGTTCCCCTTGCTTCTTTGGTTACCAACACTCTGCCGATATGCACACCATCTTGTTCGGGAATAATCCGACAGTAAGCAGTCAGTTTTGCTGAATTTTTTGCAAAAAGGTGTAAGGCTTTCAGGTCTTTTTCATCGACTTCTTGATACGCACAATTTTGCTCTACCACAAAAACAGCAACACGCGCTTGGTAAATCTCAAACAATTCTTGAACTGAAAGTTCGCTAAATGCTTTTAGTTTCCACATACGCCTTGTTTCAATCCTTAAACTTGCTCTGTACTTAACTGTTCCCAACTGACGATACTATTTATAACGTTCCCTCGTTTGGGCTTTTTCGGTTTCATCCACAGTAAAAATGGCTAAATTATTTTGCATATTCAATGATTTCTTCATGTCCGTCAGGATAATGGCGAACAATATTCCCATTCGGCGTTGGAAGATTAGCACCTCGCGTTTTCTCTTATCGTCCATCCACGCTTTAAACTGAATTTGCAGTTGGCGCTGTTGTTCTTTAATCTGTTCGATTTTGGTTATTTTATCCTCCGACGGCGCAAGCGTTTACGCTTGTGCCAACTCATCTTTTTTCAGCACAAGTGTAAACGCTTCCGCTATCAATCTTTTTTTACAAGCGGTCTGTTTTTCGTGATTTTTGCAAAATTTTGCTTAAATCTGACCGCTTGTTGCCGGTTCTGCCGGTAACTTGAGTTTCAGCAAATTGCGATTTTGCTCCGCTTCATAGATTTGTTGATAGAACTGGTAGAAATCCAGAATCTGTTTGCTCAAGTCCATGCAGTTGATCACTTGCGCCGGCATATTATCGCGCTGTTTGCGGTTTACTTTTATATAGCAGACGGCGCTGATGGTATAAAAATCGACTTCTACGTTGAGTTTCAAGTCCTCGTGAGCGATACCTAATGCGTAAAAGTGATCTTGAACGTACAGCCGTAAATGTTCGCTTAAGCGATCATTTAATCGGGTAAAAAACTCAGTTGCTTGTACATAATCGTACAGATCGATATCCAAAATATTGTTACATCTGAATCGAAAATAAAGGGATTCTTTCTCCCGATAAGTCGTAACGGTTAAAAAAATCAATATTGATATACAAATCAAAATGATCAGGTAAGCCAAATTTTCCATATTGTAAAAAAAGAATAAGCATTGTAATTATCAAGCTTGCTCTGTCGTTAATTGCCAACCAAGCTGGCGGTATTGCTTATAACGTTCCCGAGCAAGCGTTTTTTCTGCTTCATCCTGTGGCACAAAATCAATAATCCGGTTAAAGCTGTTAATGAAATCAGGCAGTTGGGTTTGAAGCGAAATCAAAATATCTCGACGTTGTGCATTGCGTTTCCCTTTCCAACTGATTTCAATCGGCGTGGCATAAGTCGTCATTTCACCGGAAAGATTATGCGGGACGAATTCGTCCGGATCCCGCGCCCAGAGCGCGTCATCAATAGAGAACGCCTGTTCTTCCGTTTCACATGCGATTAAAACGCGTTTTCCTAAACGCCATGCCTTCGCTGCTAAATCACAAGCGAGTGCTTCTTCTGCTTTTAAATTACCGAGGGTCGGCTGACTTAACACATAAAATTGCACTTGCTTCACACTTTATCCTTAAATTTCGTTGAGAATTATAGAAAGGAGAGATTTTAGCTTAATATCCGTTAAATGAAAAATTTAAGCGCTGTTTTTGACAAAATTCTCCGAAACTGTTCGCTTGATGTACTTTTAAGAACTGTTTATGATCACATCGGCTGCGGAACTTATCAATAACCAGCCAATCTAACCCTCAGATTGAAGCAATGCTTCTGTCTTACATACACAAATTTTAATTTTAAGAGGACTTTTAATTATGGGTTTATTTGATTTTGCAGCGGATATCGGCAAAAAATTATTCAGTAAAGAAGATGAAGCATCAAAAGCGGTAACCAATCATATCGCTGAAGATAATCCCGGCGTAGAAAATTTAAATGTTACCGTTGAAAACGGTACGGCGAAAATTACCGGTATTGCGTCAACAGCAATTGCGATCGAAAAAGCGGTGTTAATGGCAGGAAATGTGGCCGGTATTAATAATGTAAACATTGATGATGTTGTGATCAAAAGCGGTTCTGTTGCCGGTGACGATGAGTTCTATGTAATCCAAAAAGGTGACAGCCTATGGAAAATCGCTGAAAAAGTGTACGGCAACGGGGCTAAATATAAAGCGATTGTGGAAGCCAATAAAGAAGTGATTAAACATGAAGATAAAATCTTCCCGGGTCAAAAAATCCGTATTCCGAAAAGTTTATAATTTCTCTTAAACAACGAAAAGCGCATGGCAGACTTAATCCTCATGCGCTTTTATTTTTTGTTTATATTTTATTCGCTTGGCACGTTCCATTGCTTTCTATCCGCTGTCCGCTACGGAAATAAATAGACAACCCTTTGACATGAGGTTACAATTTTTGTCTATTTTTTTATCTGTATTTTATACACCGAATCCCTTTCAATTTATTGAGGTTTAAGAATGTCATTTTCTATTGAAACACTTGAAGGCTTACAACGCCGTGTAACCATCACCGTAGCTACGGACAAAATCGAAGCTGCATACAAAGAACAATTAAAAGGCTATGCGAAAAATGCACGCGTAGACGGCTTCCGTAAAGGTAAAGTGCCACACTCAATTATCGAACAACGTTTCGGTTTCAACGCTCGCCAAGATGCACTATCAGAAGAAATGCAACGCGCATTTTTTGATGTAGTGATTGCAGAGAAAATTAATCTTGCAGGTCGCCCGACTTTCACGCCGAACAACTATCAACCGGGTCAAGAATTCTCTTTCGCTGTAGCGTTTGAAGTCTTCCCTGAAGTGAAATTACAAGGCTTAGAAAATATCGAAGTTGAAAAACCTGTTGTAGAAATCACCGATGCTGATTTAGACAAAATGGTTGATGTATTGCGCAAACAACAAGCAACTTGGACTGAATCACAAGATGCGGCAAAAGCGGATGATCGCGTAACTATCGACTTCGTAGGTTCTGTCGACGGCGAAGAATTTGAAGGCGGTAAAGCGTCCGATTTCGTATTAGCAATGGGTCAAGGTCGTATGATCCCCGGTTTTGAAGACGGTATCGTCGGTCATAAAGCCGGTGAACAATTCGACATTAATGTTACGTTCCCCGAAGAGTACCACGCAGAAAATTTAAAAGGTAAAGCGGCAAAATTCGCTATTACGCTTAAGAAAGTAGAAAACATGGTTCTGCCTGAATTAACGGAAGAATTCGTGAAAAAATTCGGCTCGGCAAAAACCGTTGAAGAATTACGTGCCGAAATCAAGAAAAATATGCAACGCGAATTAAAAAATGCAGTAACTGCGCGCATTAAAAATCAAGTAATCAACGGCTTATTAGCAAACAACAATATCGATGTTCCGACAGCAGCCGTTGCGGAAGAAGTTGAAGTTTTACGCCAACAAGCGGTTCAACGTTTCGGCGGTAAACCTGAAATGGCAGCACAATTACCGGCAGAATTATTTGAAGCGGACGCAAAACGTCGCGTTCAAATCGGCTTATTACTCTCAAGCATTATCAGCAACAACGAGTTAAAAGTTGATGAAGCACGCGTGAAAGAAACTATCGCAGAATTAGCCTCAGCTTACGAACAACCTACTGAAGTCATTGAATACTACGCGAAAAACCCACGTTTAACCGACAACATCCGTAATGTGGTGTTAGAAGAACAAGCGGTTGAAGCTGTATTAGCACAAGCGAAAGTGTCAGAAAAAGCATCATCTTTTGATGAAATGATGGCGCAGCAGCAACAAGCGTAATTTTTCTTTAAGTTTCTTTCGGGAACGCAGATCAAGCGGTGTTTTTTAGCCAAAATTTTGCAAAATACCGCTTTTTATTTCCACCTACTTTAGAGAAAAACAATGGAACAACTCACCTTTGCACAGCAATTACAGCAATTTGTCGCAAACCATACTATTATGGTTTTTGCGTGGGTTGCGTTACTGATTGCCGTGTTGCTGAATTTATACAAAAGCGCAACCAGCAAATTCAAAGTGATTGATAATGCTCAAGCGACTCGACTGATCAATAACCAAGATGCCGTCATTATTGATGTTCGTTCTGATGAGGATTTCAGACGCGGACATATCATCGAAAGCTTACATTTGATCCCAAGCGATATCAAAGCCAATAAAACCCAATCTATTGAGAAGTATAAAGATCGTGCGATTATCGTAGTTGATGCTAACGGATTCACCGCTCAAGGTTTGGCAGGCTCTTTGGCAAAACAAGGTTTTAACCATGTTTATGCATTAAAAGAAGGGATTGTAGGTTGGCGTACGGCCAACTTACCGCTAGTGAAAAAACATAAATAATTAATCACCGAATAAGGATTTATTATGGCAGAAGAAAATCAAGTTGCAGCACAAGAAGAGGCAAAAACGCCTTTTGAAATGCAGATCCAACGTATTTATATCAAAGATGTTTCATTTGAGGCTCCAAATCTTCCGCAGATTTTCCAACAAGATTGGAAACCGCAATTAGGTTTCGAATTAGATACCGAAACAACACAAATCAGCGAAGATACTTATGAAGTTGCATTACATATCAATGTCCAAACAACTTTAGAAGAAAGTAACGACGTGGCGTTTATTTGTGAAGTGAAACAAGCGGGCGTATTCACCATCAAAGGTTTGGAAGGGATTCAATTAGCGCACTGCTTAGCGGCAAAATGCCCTGAAGTGCTTTATCCTTATGCACGTGAATTAATTTCAAGCTTAGTTAACCGAGGTACATTCCCTGCATTAAACCTTTCTCCGGTAAACTTTGATGCACTCTTTATGGATTATTTACAGCGTCAGCAACAAGCGGAAAACGCAGAAACACCGGCAGTGAATTAATTCACTAAAACGGATAAAATAGGTATGCAGCGGCATACCTATTTTTTTAAGCGAAAGTTATGCTGGGATGATGTAAAGGACAATGTATGAATAGCATCTATACCGCTCCGGTTACGGTAATTGGCGCAGGCTCTTACGGCACAGCCTTAGCGATTGCACTTTCCCGTAACGGACATAAAACGTATTTATGGGGACATCAACCTCAAAAAATGGCTCTTTTAGCCAAAGAGCGAATGAACCAAGAATTTTTGCCGAATATTGCGTTTCCGGAAGCCTTATATGTTGAAAGTGATTTAGCGCAAGCCCTTGCGAAAGCTAAAGATTTATTAATCGTGGTGCCTAGCCACGTATTTTCGGAAGTATTAAGCCAAATAAAACCTTTTCTTACTCCACAACATCGTATTATGTGGGCAACAAAAGGGTTAGAGCGCGATACAGGTAGATTGCTACAAGATGTCGCTTTGCAAATTTTAGGCGAAAACCACCCGCTTGCAGTGTTGTCTGGTCCAACTTTTGCCAAAGAACTGGCGCAAGGGCTGCCAACAGCAATTACGCTGGCCTCGAACGATCCGCTGTTCGCCGATCAAATGCAACAGCGAATTCATTGTTCAAAAGCATTCCGCGTCTATTTGAATAATGACATGATTGGCGTACAACTTGGCGGAGCGATCAAAAACGTGATTGCCATCGGCGCTGGTATATCCGATGGCATGGGGTTCGGTGCGAATGCCCGCACCGCATTAATCACGCGCGGTTTGGCGGAAATCAGCCGTTTAGGTGCGTCTCTCGGTGCCCACCCGACGACTTTTATGGGGATGGCAGGATTAGGTGATTTAGTGCTAACCTGTACTGACAACCAATCTCGTAACCGTCGTTTCGGTTTAATGTTGGGACAAGGTAAAAATGCCCAAGAAGCCATGGCAGAAATCGGACAAGTGGTAGAAGGGTTCTACAACACCAAAGAAGCTTTTTTACTTGCACAGCGCCAAGGCGTTGAAATGCCGATTGTCGAACAAATCTACCAAATGTTATTTTGCGGAAAACACGCAAATGATGTTGCAATGACCTTGCTGGGCAGAGAGCGCAAGGGAGAATAAGATGACCGAACAAAAACTCAATCAAATTTGGCTGAATATCCGTACGGAAGCACAAGAGTTTGCCGATTGTGAACCGATGCTTGGCAGCTTTTTTCATGCAACCATTTTAAAACACCATAATTTAGGTGGTGCACTCAGCTACATTCTTGCCAATAAACTATCAAATGCGATCATGCCGGCAATTGCATTGAAAGAAATTATCGAAGAAGCCTATGCGGCGGATCCGCAAATTATCGCCAGTGCCGCCTGTGACATCGACGCAGTACGAACGCGCGATCCTGCCGTGGATAAATGGAGCACGCCGTTACTCTATCTCAAAGGCTATCACGCGCTACAAAGCTATCGCGTTACCCATTATTTATGGAAACAAGGCAGAAAAGCGCTTGCTATCTATTTGCAGAACGAAATTTCCGTTGCCTTTGATGTAGATATTCATCCGGCAGCCCGCGTTGGCTGTGGAATTATGCTTGATCATGCAACCGGCATTGTCGTCGGTGAAACCGCAGTGATTGAAAACGATGTGTCCATTTTGCAGGGCGTTACATTGGGAGGTACCGGCAAAGAACACGGCGATCGCCATCCGAAAATCCGCGAAGGCGTGATGGTCGGCGCCGGTGCAAAAATTCTCGGCAATATTGAAATCGGGCGTTATTCCAAAATCGGCGCGAACTCCGTGGTATTACAAGAAGTACCGGAATATGCCACCGCAGCCGGCGTGCCGGCGCGTATTATCGGGCAGTCGCACGATCAAAAACCGGCCTTTGATATGAACCAATATTTTGATTATTCAAGAGACGGAGAAGGCATAGACGGAGACGGAATCTAAGCTTAAAATTTGCAAAAAAACCGCTGAAAGTGACCGCTTGTCGTTTCCTCCCTTCCCGCAATCCGGGAAGGGAATGTCGGATTCTCTATCCTAAAACAACTTCCGCCAATTCTTTGCGCATCTGATCAATCACTGCTTTATAATCGGTTTGATCGAAAATTGCCGAGCCTGCAACAAACATATCGGCACCGGCTTCTGCAATTTCTGCGATATTGTTAACTTTCACACCGCCATCCACTTCTAAACGGATATTATAACCGCTCGCATCGATTCTGCTGCGAACTTGGCGCAATTTATCCAATGTTGCAGGGATAAATGCCTGCCCGCCGAATCCCGGGTTAACCGACATCAATAAAATCACATCGACTTTATCCATCACATAATCCAAATAACTAAGCGGTGTCGCAGGATTAAATACCAAACCGGACTTACACCCGTGATCACGAATCAACTGTAGTGATCGATCGATATGCTCCGTCGCTTCCGGGTGAAAAGTAATAATGTTCGCCCCGGCTTTGGCAAAATCAGGAATTAAACGATCCACCGGTTTCGTCATCAAATGCACATCAATCGGGCAATCAATTCCGTAATCTCGCAATGCCTTACAAATTGCCGGTCCGAAAGTTAAATTCGGCACATAATGGTTATCCATGACATCAAAATGGATTAAATCCGCTCCTGCTTTCAATACATCGGCAACATCCTCACCTAAACGAGCCAAATCCGCTGATAAAATTGAAGGTGCAATTAAATAAGGTAGTTTCGCCATAAAAAATTCCTCACACTATGTTAAACGTATTGATTAGACTACCATATTTAACTGCCCGAAACTTCGATCCAATTCGCAAATTTATCAACTCACTTGAGCTTATTGAACAATATTTGCTCAAAAACCATAAAAAAATTATAGAAATAAAATCAATTCTCAGGCAAAATAAATCCACTTTTTTATTATGGCTATTTATTGAGGACTGATGATGATTCAGCCCTCGTCAATTTATCCTTCGGAGGAAATATGAAAAAAGGGATTCACCCTGAAAATTATCGTGAAGTTCTGTTTTACGACGGCAGCGTGCAACAAGGTTGGATTATCCGCTCTTGTGCCAAAACAACAAAAACTATGGTTTGGGAGGATGGGAAAGAATATCCGCTTTATCCGTTAGATACCTCTTCGGCTTCTCATCCTGTTTATACAGGCAAACGCCGCGAAGCCAATAACGAAGGTCGTGCGAGTAAATTTAACGAACGTTTCAAAGGCATTTCTGGCTTAACCAAGAAAAAATAAGGTGTTGTTATGAAAATTTTAAATTCATTAAAGTCTGCAAAATCACGTCACCAAGATTGCCAAGTCGTACGACGCAAAGGCAAACTTTACGTAATTTGTAAGACAAATCCGCGTTTCAAAGCTCGTCAACGTTAATCCCTAAAATGGCAAAATCATTATAAAATCAATTATATAGCGATAAAAAAAAGCTCAAAAAGGCGCTTTTTATCGCTATTTATTTGATTGTAATCAAACCGTTTGCGGTTAATTCTCTCTAACAATTTTCCTACATTTTTGTAATGTTATAATTAACTTACGAATAACCTACTATTTGACTAGACTATTTTTGGCCCAATTCATTGATAAAAATCTCCCACGGCGTAGTTTTTTACGCGGTCACTTTTTGAACGCATTAAAAAGTGAACAGGTGAAGCGGCAAGGCTATCATGCAATACGTCCGCCTTGGGCGGATTTAGCAAATTTTTCGGAGAAATGTACCGCTTGTCAAAAGTGTATTACTCAGTGTGAAACCAAAATTTTAGTCTCTGATGCGAATGGTTATCCTGAAGTGAATTTTTCCGCAGGACGTGGCGAATGCACTTTTTGTCAGGCTTGTGTGAATAGCTGCGAAGCGGGAGTGTTCCGCCCTATAACGGAACCTGCGTGGCAACATAAAATTGAGATTGGCGATAATTGTTTAACCCAAAGTCATATCGAGTGTAGGAGCTGTGAGGATAGCTGTGAAAGCAGAGCCATAAAATTTCGGAGAGCCGTCGGCGGTATTGCATTACCGATTTTAGAGTTAGATCGTTGTAACGGGTGTGGTGCATGTCTTTCCGTTTGTCCGACACAAGCTATAGGTATTATCAATGATGAAAGCATCTGCAACAAATCAAACGACGGATAACTGGTATGTCGCCAGTCTTGTCGTACAAGCGAAACCAGAAAAACTGGATGAAGTGAAAAGCGCCTTACTAGCCAAAACCGGTACAGAGATATTCGGTGAAAAGGTTGAGGAAGGCAAACTCGTTGTGGTCATGGAAGCAGACTATCAACCGGATTTAGTGGAGAAAATGGAAGCCGTAAAAGAGATTAAAGGTGTTGTTTCGGTATCTTTAGTCTACAACTATCAAGATGAACAATAGATCGTTTTAATTTGTTCATTATTTGAGGGAATATTCCCTCTTCGCTGTCACACAACAGACTGTTATATTTTTTTATTTTTACTTATTTGATTACCTATTAATTTGGTGGGGAATATTATGAAACTCAATCGTCGCGATTTTATGAAGGCGAATGCGGCTCTTGCAGCAGCAACGGCAGCCGGTATCGCTATTCCGGTGAAAAATGTCTATGCCGACGATACCGGCATTAAGTGGGATAAGGCAGCCTGCCGTTATTGCGGTACGGGCTGTAGCGTATTGGTCGGCACGAAAGATGGCAAAGTCGTTGCCACTCAAGGTGATCCGGATGCTGAAGTCAACCGCGGTTTAAACTGTATCAAAGGTTACTTCCTGTCTAAAATTATGTATGCGGCAGACCGCGTCACCGCACCGATGTTACGAATGAAAGATGGGAAATACGACAAAAACGGGGAATTTACGCCGATTTCTTGGGATCAAGCTTTTACTATCATGTCCGATAAAATCAAAGCGATTATTAAAAATAAAGGACCAAATGCAGTAGGCATGTTCTCATCCGGTCAATCCACCATTTACGAAGGCTATGCGAAAGTAAAATTGTGGAAGGGAGGTTTTCGTTCCAACACCATCGACCCGAATGCCCGTCATTGTATGGCATCTGCTGCCGTTGCTTTTATGCGAACCTTCGGTATGGACGAACCAATGGGTTGTTACAATGATATCGAAAAAACTGATGCGTTCGTGCTTTGGGGATCCAATATGGCAGAGATGCACCCGATCTTATGGTCGCGAATCTCTGATCGCACATTGTCTAACAAAAATGTCAAAGTCGTGGTGCTGTCAACCTACGAACACCGTTCGTTTGAACTTGCCGATATTCCGATTATCTTCACTCCGCATTCGGACCTCGCCATTCTTAACTATATCGCCAATTACATTATCCAAAACGATAAAGTAAACTGGGATTTCGTTAATAAACACACCAAATTCAAACGTGGTGAAACTGATATCGGTTACGGCTTACGTCCTGAGCATCCGTTACAACAAGCGGCAAAAAATGTGAAAACAGCCGGCAAAATGTACGACAGTGATTTTGAAGAATTCAAAAAAATCGTTGCACCGTACACATTAGACGAGGCACATCGTATTTCAGGCGTACCGAAAGATCAGCTTGAAGCACTTGCCAAAATGTATGCAGACCCGAATCAAAAATTAGTTTCTTACTGGACAATGGGCTTCAACCAACACACACGCGGTGTTTGGGTGAACCATATGATGTATAACGTCCACTTATTAACCGGTAAAATTGCCCAACCGGGTTGCGGACCGTTCTCTCTTACCGGTCAACCATCTGCTTGCGGTACGGCACGTGAAGTCGGTACGTTCATTCACCGTCTACCGGCGGATATGGTGGTCACCAATCCGAAACACCGCGAAACCGTTGAAAAAGCGTGGAAACTTCCTGCCGGAACCATTTCTTCAGAAATCGGTTATCACGCCATCGCTCAAGACCGTGCGTTAAAAGACAGAAAACTTAATTTCCTATGGACAATGTGTACCAACAATATCCAAGCAGGTCCGAATATCAATGAAGAACGCTTACCGGGTTGGCGCGATCCTGAAAACTTTATTGTGGTTTCAGATCCATACCCAACAGCCTCTGCGCTGTCTGCCGACTTAATTCTCCCAACTTCAATGTGGGTCGAAAAAGAAGGCGCTTACGGTAATGCGGAACGCCGTACTCAAGTGTGGCGTCAACAGGTAAAAGGACCGGGTGAATCCCGTTCCGACTTATGGCAGCTAGTTGAGCTGTCTAAATACTTTACCGTTGAAGATGTATGGAGCGAAGAACTCATCAGCCAAATGCCGGAATATCGTGGTAAAACCCTTTATGAGGTGCTTTATACCAATGGTGAGGTCAATAAATTCCAAGTGCCGACAAATGTTCCTGGCTATATCAACGATGAAGCGGAACATTTCGGTTACTACTTACAAAAAGGTCTATTTGAAGAATATGCTCAATTCGGTCGCGGTCACGGACATGATTTAGCTGACTTTGATACCTATCATCAAGTTCGCGGCTTACGCTGGCCAGTGGTTGAAGGTAAAGAGACGTTATGGCGTTACCGTGAAGGCTATGATCCGTATGTCAAAGCCGGTGAAGAGGTGAACTTCTACGGTCAACCGGACGGTCGCGCGGTGATTTTAGGTGTTCCTTACGAGCCACCTGCAGAAGCGCCGGATGCCGAATACGATTTATGGCTCACGACAGGACGTGTGCTGGAACATTGGCATACCGGTTCCATGACACGACGCGTACCTGAACTGCACCGTTCATTCCCGAATAATTTAGTATGGATGCACCCGACAGACGCTCAAAAACGCGGCTTACGTCACGGTGATAAAGTGAAAGTGATTTCCCGTCGTGGCGAAATGGTTTCTCATTTAGATACCCGCGGACGTAATAAATGCCCGGAAGGTTTAATCTATTCGACCTTCTTCGATGCCGGTCAATTAGTCAATAAAACAACCTTAGATGCAACAGACCCTATTTCTTTTGAAACAGATTTCAAGAAATGTGCGGTTAAAGTCGTGAAAGCTTAAAGTATCTTTGTTCACCTCGAACCATGTGCGAGGTGAACAAAATGATATAAACAAGCGGTCACTTTTCTGAAGAATTTTGCAAAAAGGTACAAAATATGAAACTTGACCCATCTCGTCGCCAATTTATCAAAAACGCTACCCGCACCGCAGCCGGTGTATGTGGCGTGGGTGTCGTGTTGGCGTTACAGCAAAATCAAAGCCTTGCAAGAGAAGGGGTGGCATTACGCCCACCCGGGGCGTTAAATGAAAAAGAGTTCGTTGCTGCTTGTACCCGTTGCGGACAATGTGTTCAAGCCTGTCCGTACGATATGCTGCATTTAGCATCACTGCTTTCTCCGATGGAAGCCGGAACGCCTTATTTTATCGCTCGCGATAAGCCTTGCGAAATGTGTGTTGATATTCCGTGTATGAATGCTTGTCCGTCAGGTGCGTTAAGCGGATTGGAAACGATTGACGATGCCCGTATGGGATTGGCAGTTTTGCTTGATCACGAAACCTGCCTAAACTGGCAAGGTTTGCGTTGCGATGTGTGTTATCGGGTTTGCCCGTTAATCGACAAAGCAATTACTCTTGAACGGATTCATAACGAACGAACGGTTATTCACGCCAAGTTGATTCCGACAGTGCATTCCGATGCCTGTACCGGCTGTGGAAAATGTGAACAAGCCTGTGTATTGGAAGAGGCGGCTATTAAAGTATTACCGATGGATTTAGCCAAAGGGATGCTTGGCAGACATTACCGCTTAGGTTGGAAAGAAAAACAAAACGCCGGTAAATCGCTGATTGAAGATCAACATCCGGAAGGCTTTAAAACCTTTGACGCGAGAATGCCTGAAGGTATGAATGAACCGACATATCAACATATGCAGGTTCAACCGGAAGTCAAAGTTGCTACGCCAAACCGTGCGACTTATGACTATGTACCAAGTCGTACAACGGTGGCAGAGCCGATTTTAAGCCCGATGGATTTAGATTCAACGGTACCGAGCGACTTAAACAAAGGAGGGAAATAATGGCAGGTGCAAATTCCCCGAAAGATGCCGGCTTAGAAGCCCGTCAAAAATTGGGTTGGTGGCATGCATATCGATTTCTGATCCTCCGCCGTTTAAGCCAGTTAGCGATTATTTTCATGTTCCTGAGCGGACCTTATTGGAACCTCTGGATTTTAAAAGGTAATTACAGCGGCAGTTTGTTGTTGGAAACGATCCCAATGAGCGATCCGTTAATTACCGCAGAAAGTTTGGCAACCGGTTATTTACCGAATCGGGATACCTTACTCGGCGCGCTGCTTATCATCGCCTTTTACGCATTGATAGCAAGTAAAGCTTTTTGTAGTTGGGTTTGCCCGATGAACATCGTAACCGATTGTGCCGCATGGTTACGTCGTAAGCTCGGCATTCGCTATTCCGCGAAACTCTCGCGCAATGTACGTTACGGCATTTTAGCGATGATCTTAATCGGTAGTGCAATCAGCGGCACATTGATTTGGGAATGGATTAATCCGGTCGCCGCTCTTGGTCGCACCTTTGTCTTCGGACTCGGCGCTACCCTTTGGCTTGTACTGATTGTCTTTTTATTTGATTTATTAATTGTGGATCACGGCTGGTGCGGACATCTCTGTCCGATTGGTGCCACTTACGGTCTGATCGGTGCGAAAGGCATTGTTCGGGTAAAAGTGGTAGACAGAGCGCGTTGCGATCAATGTATGGATTGCTACAACGTCTGCCCCGAGCCGCAAGTACTACGCAAACCGCTCCACGGCGATGTCACGGACAGTACCATTATACTTTCCAAAGATTGCATTAGCTGCGGACGCTGTATTGATGTTTGTGCTGAAAATGTATTTGCTTTCGGAACCCGATTCCAAGGCAGTATTGATATAAAAAATATTTAAACGGAGTGAACCCGATGAAAAAATATCTTGCGCTATTTCTTACCGTTATTGCGGCTTTTGCCGTAGCAGAAACCCCGACGACTCAAATCGGCTCAAGTCTTGAAGACGCAGCTGAAAATGTCGCCCCTGAGTTTACTAACCCGTTAAAAGATTCGGACAGTATTCCGATCACTTTTGTTTATCAGCCACCGCTTGTGCCGCATAGCATTCGCGGTTTGCAGGTTACTAAAAACGTTAACCAATGCTTAAATTGTCACGGTATTGAAATTTCCAAAGTTACCGGCGCACCGCGCGCACCGAAAAGCCATTTCATGACACAAGACGGAAAAATGTTGGAAAACGAATCGCCGCGTCGTTATTTCTGCTTACAATGCCATGTACAGCAAGCGGATGTAAATCCAATTATTCAAAATAAATTTGACACCATTCGTCAATCACAGGGTAACTAAGGAGAAAATTATGTTTGACCTAATTAAGAAATTTTGGAAATGGTTTCGCACCCCGAGTAAGATTGGCATTGGCTTTTTAGTTTTAGTTTCGGCCCTTGGCGGTATTATCTTCTGGGGCGGTTTTAACACAGCGTTAGAATATACGAATACAGAAGAGTTTTGTTCGAGCTGCCATATGAATGATGTTGTACCGGAATATCGCGCATCCTCTCATTACTCTAATCGCAGCGGGGTGAAAGCGATCTGTTCGGACTGCCACGTTCCTCACGAGTTTATCCCAAAATGGACTCGTAAAATTGAAGCGGCAAAAGAAGTTTACGCGCATTACACCGGAAAAGTGGACACCAAAGAAAAATTTGAAACACACCGGTTAGCAATGGCGGAACGTGAATGGGCGCGAATGAAAGCCAATAATTCACAAGAATGCCGTAATTGCCATAACTTTAGCGATATGGACTTCACAGAGCAAAAACGTGTTGCAGTACAAATGCACCAAATGGCGGAACAAGAAGGTAAAACCTGTATCGACTGCCACAAAGGAATTGCACACCAATTACCGAATATGCATGGGGTAAAATCCGGTTTCAGCTCGACGACTGAAGAGAAAAAATAATACTCACCGCAACACTAAAAATAATCTGCCCGAAAATTTAGCCCCTTTTTGAGGGCAGATTATCTCCGACTCCACTTTCCGACAACGCCGTTTTACATTTATACTTAGCGCAATTTTTATGTCATTAAATGGATATTCTATGAAAAAATCACTGACCGTTTTCTCTATTGTAGTACTTAGCGCCTGTAGCCAGCAACCACAATACCAAAGTACCTTAACCGAAGGCGTAGATGTCGGTATCGCTCCGCAACAGGATTTTTATCGATATGTAAACGGTAAATGGTTGGAAACCGCACAGATTCCGGCAGACAGAACCTCATGGGGAACCCTTGCAGAACTTAACGAATTGAATGAAAAGCGCTCTGCGGAACTGTTACAAGCGGTCATTTCTGACCCAAAATTTGCAAATAATCCCCATGCCCAAAGGCTAAAAGCGTTGTATCAAACCTATACGGCTCTCAATACCCGTGAACAATTAGGGTTAAGCCCGATTCAGGCGGATTTGGCTAACATCGACCAAATCGCAACCATTGCCGATCTGAAAAACTATCTCATCGCGGAAACGAAAAAAGGGAATGAAATGCTATTCGGCTGGTCGGTATTTGCTCATCTGAAGAATTCCCGTCAAAATGCGGTATACATTAGCAACGACAGTTTAGGTTTAAGTAACGACTACTACCAAAAAGATACTCCGGAAAACCGCAAAACGCTGGCGCTTTATCAGAATTATGTGGCACAAATGCTGACTTATGCCAACGTGCCGAATCCTAAACAAAAAGCCAAAGCCATTGTGAATTATGAAAAAGCGATTGCCAAAACCTTATTTACTAACGAGCAAAGTCGTGATGTTCAAAAACGCTATAACCCAATGTCAATGACCGAGTTGGCACAAGTCTCTCACCATATCAACCTTGCCGAATTTCTCACGGCAGTTGGCGTCAATACCGATGAAGTGATTATTTGGGAACCGAATTATCTGAAAAACATTGATAAGTTGATTAATCCGCAGCACCTCGCCGTGATTAAAGACTACCTTCGTTTTAAAACCGTTTCCAACGCATCGCCTTACCTTAACAAAGCATTAGATGAGGCGAATTTTGAGTTTTACGGGCGTCAGTTGGTAGGTCAAAAAGAGCAGCGGCCATTGGATAAACGAGCATTACGTTTAGTGAATAACCAAATCGGACAAGAATTTGCCCGCTTTTATGTAGGACAATTTTTTCCGGAAACAGCCAAAAAAGATTTGTTGGAAATGGCTGGCTATTTAATTCAAGCTTACCATTCTCGAATCGACAATTTAAGTTGGATGTCGGCGGAAACCAAAGTAAAAGCCAAAGCGAAATTGGACAAATTTATCGTTGAAGTCGGCTATCCGAACAAATGGAAAGATTACCGAGATCTCCGTTTAAAAACCGTGGAGCAAGGCGGTTCTCTTTATACAAACTTGCAAGCCGTTGCTGCATGGAATTATCAAGATGCACTGAAAAAGGTTGGTCAACCGGTCGATATTCACGAATGGGGAATGCTACCGCAAGTCGTCAATGCGTCTTATAGTCCGCTAATGAACCGTATCGTCTTCCCGGCAGGGATTTTACAAGCGCCGCTTTATGATATTGATGCAGACCCGGCGGTTAACTTCGGGGCAATCGGGGCAATCATCGGGCATGAAATTACTCACGGTTTTGATGACAGTGGCTCCAAATTTGACGGCGATGGCAACCTGACCGATTGGTGGACGGCGGACGACCGTAAAAAATTCGACATGTTAACGGATAAATTAGTCGCCCAATTCGATAAATATCAAGTAGCACCGAATGTTTATGTCAACGGGCGTTTCACTTTAGGAGAAAATATTGCGGATTTAGGCGGTTTAAGTATCGCTTACGACGCATTAAAATTGTATGAAAAAGAACATGGTACAGCGCCGTTGATCGAAAATCTCAACTCGGATCAACGCTTCTTTATGAGTTGGACACGTTCTTGGCGTACCAAAGCGACGGTACAGGCTTTAACCCATCAAGTAAAAAGTGCACCTCATGCACCGGGTGAGTTCCGCGCTTTTGCTCCGTTACTGAACATTAACGGTTTCCACAACGCATTTAACACCAAACAAGGCGACGGAATGTTTAAACCGATTAATGAGCGTATCCGGATTTGGTAATCGTAATAACAAGCAGTCGGAATTTGCAAAAAATTTGCGAATTCCGACCGCTTGTTGATCTGCCCCCAACGTCAGATATCCGTTTGTGGCGCAGATTGCATTTCAATCACTATTCAACGCGTTCTCCGTGTACCGAAATATCCAAGCCTTCACGTTCTTCATCGCGTTCAACACGTAAACCTTTACAAATTTTTTCTACCACTTTGAGGATAAGGAAGCTTACCGCACCACTATAAACAACGGTAATTAACGCATCTTTTAATTGAATCAAGACTTGGCTGCCAACCGTTGCTTCTCCGCCAAAAATCGTGTTATTGAACACAAGACCGGTCAGTAGTGCGCCGACAATACCGCCTAAGCCGTGAATGCCGAAAGCATCGAGTGAGTCATCATAACCAAATTTGTGTTTTAGTTTTGCAACCGAAAAGTAACACGCAGCCGCCGTGACAATACCGATAACGAAAGCGCCTTGCGGGTCAACAAAACCGGCTGCCGGAGTAATGCCCACCAAACCGGCTACCGCACCGGAGGCCAAACCAAGTGAAGACGGACGATGTCCTGCAATTTTTTCACAAACCAACCAAGTTAACGCACCGACTGCGGCAGAAACTTGGGTCACCGCCATCGCCATACCGGCTGATGCATTGGCAGCAACCGCAGAACCGGCATTGAAACCAAACCAACCGACCCAAAGCATTGCCGCGCCTATCAGTGTAAGCACCATGTTGTGCGGAGGCATTGCTTCTTTACCGTGTCCGACACGTTTACCAACCATAATTGCAGCGACTAAACCGGCAATCCCTGCGTTGATATGCACGACCGTTCCGCCTGCATAGTCAAATACGCCGCCTTCACTCATAAAGCCGCCACCCCAAACCCAGTGGCAGGTTGGAACATAAACCAACAAGAACCATAAACCGGAAAACCACATCATAGCGGAATATTTCATACGTTCAGCAAAAGCACCGGAAATAATGGCTACGGAAATCACGGCAAAGGTCATTTGGAAAAACATAAAGACTGTTTCCGGTACCGTTGACGCATTCGGTGCTATAGTGGTGAGTTCGTTCTCTAAGTCCAAACCTAAACCGGATAAAAAGACTCGATCTAATCCACCGATGAATGAGTTGCCCGGTGTAAAAGCGAGAGAATAGCCAACGATAACCCAAAGCACACTGATTAATGCAGCTACAGAAAAACTGTGCATCATTGTTCCCAGTACGTTTTTTTTACGTGCCATTCCACCATAAAACAACGCTAATCCCGGTATCGTCATAAATAATACGAGAATAGCTGAAATCATTACCCAAGCAGTATCGCCTTGGCTGATATCAGACAATGGTTTCCACCAGTCCAGCGATGCCGCCATCGTTAATGGTGACGCAAGTAATGTGCTACCCAAAATCATACTTTTTTTCATGATAATCTCCTTAATTTTAAACTGCGTCATCATCTGTTTCACCGGTACGGATTCGAATAACCCGTTCAATTGGACTGACGAAGATCTTTCCGTCGCCAACTTTACCTGAATTTGCCGTTTGTAGAATGGTATCGACAACCGAATCGACCATCTCATCTGAGATAACGATTTCCAGCTTTATTTTAGGGAGAAAATCAATCGCGTATTCTGCACCGCGATAGCTTTCGGTATGGCCTTTTTGGCGACCGAATCCTTTGACTTCAGTCACTGTCATGCCTTGAATGTCTAAATCAGAAAGCGCTTCACGCACATCATCTAATTTAAACGGTTTTATCATTGCTGTTATTTTCTTCATTGTTATGCTCCTGTATATTTTGAACTCCAATTGGAGTCGAAATAAACTTACAAGAGATTTATTTTATAAACAATAGAAAACAATCATTTTCTATTAAAATAGAATAATCATTAGATTTTTTATAAAAATTCAATCAATTTGCTATAAAAAATCTAATAATATTAGTAAATAGGTGAGTTTTATACTATTATAGTTTTTGTTTGATAAGATGAACAAGCAATTGGATATGAGCGGAACTCGCATTTAACGCCGGAATATAACGGTAACTTTCCCCCCCCGCATGCATAAAAACTTCTCGGTTTTCTTCACCGATTTCTTCGATGGTTTCCAAACAATCCGCCGAAAAACCAGGACAAATCACCGCCACTTTTTTAATCCCTTTTTTGGGGAAATCGGCGAGAGTTTCATCGGTATAAGGTTTCAGCCATTCTTCTTTACCAAAGCGTGATTGGAAAGCTAGATGCCACTGTTTTGCTGTTAGTTCTAACGTTTCAGCAACTAAATGTGCGGTGTGATGACAATGGGTAGCATAAAAATCACCTTCTAGTTCATAGCGTTTTGGAATTCCGTGAAAAGAAAACAGCAGATGTTCCCCTTCTTCTAGCTGAATACTGTCTGTTAACGCCTTAATATAGAGCGGTTCATTATAATAGTGGTGAATGAACTCAAACGGCACCATTTTTTTATGAGCGGTTAGGCTGCGAGCAAAAGCATCAAATACCGAAGCCGTTGTAGTTGAACTATATTGAGGATAAAGAGGAAGAACGATGATTTTCTCTACATTCTGAGCTAATAATTGCGCAACGGCATGATCCATACTTGGATTACCGTAACTCATGGCTAACTCTACAATAGTATTTTTTCCCTGAGCGTTAAAATCCGCTTGTATAGCTTTTTGCTGTTGGCGGGAAATAGATAAAAGCGGAGAACCATCCTTTGTCCAAATAGATTGGTATGCTTTTGCCACTCTAGGCGCGCGTTTAGGTAATACCATAAAATTTAAAATGAACTGCCACTTCCATTTTGGTAGATCAATTACACGGGGATCACTTAAAAACTGTTTTAAATAGCGTTTAACTGCCGCTGTAGTTGGTTCGTCCGGTGTACCAAGATTAACTAATAACACTCCGATCTTTGGCTGGTTCATATGGTTTCCTTAATTATCATTATGTTGACTCTATTATAGAGAATTCGACGTAATCACGCTATTTATCAAATCAACAGGCAAACTAAATCGGCTTGACATTGCTTGCTTAACGCTCTAGAATTTGCCGTCCTTTCGTCTGTGAAAGGCTTTTTTATTGTTTTAATTTTAACTGGAGCTTTATTAATGGCAACTATCAACCAGCTAGTACGCAAACCGCGTGTGAAAAAGGTTGTAAAAAGCAACGTTCCTGCATTAGAGGCTTGCCCGCAGAAACGTGGTGTGTGTACTCGTGTATACACTACAACTCCTAAAAAACCAAACTCAGCGTTACGTAAAGTATGTCGTATCCGCTTAACAAATGGTTTTGAGGTAACTTCTTATATCGGTGGTGAAGGTCACAACCTTCAAGAACACAGTGTTGTATTAATCCGTGGTGGTCGTGTTAAAGACTTACCGGGTGTGCGTTATCACACTGTACGTGGTGCACTCGACTGTGCAGGCGTTAAAGACCGTAAACAAGGTCGTTCTAAATACGGCGTTAAACGTCCTAAGTCTTAATGGACCTCCGTTAAGTAAGGCCAAACGTCTAAATTAATATTTAAACCATAAACTCCAGTCAAAGGCGCTTAGTCGCAAAAGATGAGTTTTGGATATCCTGAAGATTTATAATACGGAGAAATTGCAATGCCACGTCGTCGTAGTATTGAACCACGCAAAATTCTTCCAGATCCGAAGTTCGGTTCAGAATTACTTGCAAAATTCATCAACGTTTTAATGGTTGATGGTAAAAAATCTATCGCAGAGTCAATCGTTTACGGTGCGTTAGAAACATTAGCTCAACGCTCTGGCAAAGATGCGTTAGAAGCATTCGAAATCGCACTTGAAAACGTGCGTCCAACCGTTGAGGTTAAATCCCGTCGTGTTGGTGGTTCTACTTACCAAGTTCCGGTAGAAGTTCGTCCAACCCGTCGTAACGCATTAGCAATGCGTTGGATCATTGAAGCAGCACGTAAACGTGGTGACAAATCAATGGCAATGCGTTTAGCTAACGAACTTTCAGATGCAGCAGATAACAAAGGCTCAGCAGTGAAAAAACGTGAAGATGTTCACCGTATGGCTGAAGCCAACAAAGCGTTTGCTCACTATCGTTGGTAATAAGCTTTTGATTTTTGTAGGCTTCATCTCAAAATTTGCGATGAAGCCTATTACGTATAATTCATATTAGATTCCAAATAAGGTAATAATAATGGCTCGTGTAACTCCCATTGAGCGCTACCGCAATATCGGTATCAGTGCTCACATCGACGCAGGTAAAACAACTACCTCAGAGCGTATCCTTTTCTATACAGGTGTAAGTCACAAATTAGGTGAAGTACACGATGGTGCAGCGACGATGGACTGGATGGAACAAGAACAAGAGCGTGGTATCACAATCACCTCAGCTGCAACCACAGCATTCTGGTCCGGTATGTCTAAGCAATACCCACAACACCGTATCAACGTTATCGATACTCCGGGACACGTTGACTTTACTATCGAAGTAGAACGTTCAATGCGTGTTCTTGACGGTGCGGTAATGGTTTACTGTGCAGTTGGTGGTGTTCAACCACAATCTGAAACGGTATGGCGTCAAGCTAACAAATATCAAGTACCACGTATTGCGTTCGTAAACAAAATGGACCGTACAGGTGCAAACTTCCTACGTGTTGTTGATCAAATCAAAACCCGTTTAGGCGGTAACTCAGTTGCATTACAACTTCCAATTGGTGCTGAAGATAGCTTCAAAGGTGTTGTTGATTTAATCAAAATGAAAGCGATCAACTGGAACGAAGCTGACCAAGGCATGACTTTCACTTATGAAGATGTGCCAGCAGATATGTTGGACGCTTGCCAAGAACGTCGTGAAATGTTAGTTGAAGCAGCAGCTGAAGCATCAGAAGAGTTAATGGAAAAATTCTTCTCAGGTGAAGAATTAACTGAAGAAGAAATTAAATCGGCATTACGTCAACGTGTATTAGCAGGTGAAGTAATTCCTGTTTGCTGTGGTTCTGCATTCAAAAATAAAGGTGTTCAAGCAATGCTTGATGCAGTAATCGACTACTTACCGGCACCAACAGATATTCCAGCGATCAAAGGTATCAACGAAGATGAAACTGAAGGCGAACGTCACCCAAGCGATGATGAACCATTCTCTTCATTAGCATTCAAAATTGCAACTGACCCGTTCGTCGGTAACTTAACCTTCTTCCGTGTGTACTCAGGTGTAGTTAATTCAGGTGATACTGTTTACAACTCTGTAAAACAAAAACGTGAGCGTTTAGGTCGTATCGTTCAGATGCACGCTAACAAACGTGACGAAATCAAAGAAGTTCGTGCAGGTGACATCGCAGCGGCAATCGGCTTAAAAGATGTTGGTACAGGTGATACACTATGTGCCCAAGATGCACCAATTATCCTTGAGCGTATGGAATTCCCAGAGCCAGTAATCTCTGTTGCAGTAGAGCCAAAAACGAAAGCTGACCAAGAGAAAATGGGTATCGCATTAGGTCGTTTAGCACAAGAAGACCCTTCATTCCGTGTTCATACCGATGAAGAGTCAGGCGAAACCATCATTTCAGGTATGGGTGAGTTACACTTAGACATCATCGTTGACCGTATGAAACGTGAGTTCAAAGTGGAAGCAAACATCGGTAAACCACAAGTATCTTACCGTGAAACTATCCGTACTCGTGTTAATGATGTTGAAGGTAAACACGCAAAACAATCAGGTGGTCGTGGTCAATACGGTCACGTTGTGATCGACTTATATCCATTAGATCCAGAAGGTCCCGGATATGAGTTCGTAAACGAGATCAAAGGTGGTGTAATCCCTGGTGAATATATCCCTGCAGTTGATAAAGGTATCCAAGAGCAACTTAAATCTGGTCCATTAGCGGGTTACCCAGTAGTTGATTTAGGTGTACGTTTACACTTCGGTTCATACCACGATGTTGACTCATCAGAATTAGCGTTCAAATTAGCAGCGTCATTAGCATTTAAAGCCGCATTCGCTAAAGCAAACCCGGTTCTTCTTGAGCCAATCATGAAGGTTGAAGTTGAAACTCCACCAGATTACGTGGGTGACGTTATCGGTGACTTAAGCCGTCGTCGTGCAATGGTAAACGGTCAAGAAGCGAACGAGTTCGTTGTTAAGATCAATGCGGAAGTTCCACTTTCAGAAATGTTTGGTTATGCAACAGACTTACGTTCACAAACTCAAGGTCGTGCGTCATACTCTATGGAACCATTAAAATATGCTGAAGCACCGGCAAGTGTTGCTGCAGCAGTAATTGAAGCGCGTAAAAAATAATTTTTAACTTTTAAAACTCCATAGCACATTGTGTGCTATGGGATTTCATCAACAAAGGAAACTTTACAATGGCTAAAGAACAATTTAATCGTGGCGATAAAGTCCACGTAAACGTAGGTACTATCGGTCACGTTGACCACGGTAAAACAACCTTAACAGCAGCAATCACAACCGTTCTTGCGAAAAAATTCGGTGGTGCTGCACGTGCGTTCGATCAAATCGACAACGCACCGGAAGAGAAAGCACGTGGTATCACCATCAATACTTCACACGTTGAATACAACACCGCATCACGTCACTATGCACACGTTGACTGCCCGGGACACGCGGACTATGTTAAAAACATGATTACCGGTGCGGCACAAATGGACGGCGCAATCTTAGTCGTTGCTGCAACAGACGGTCCAATGCCACAAACCCGTGAGCACATCTTA
>NZ_JBGXYA010000011.1:0-25936 GCF_041814905.1 Glaesserella sp.
AAATCAGCCGTCTGCGGCGTGCCTTCGTAACGGTCGCTATTTGTCAATGTAAGCAGTTGATCACCGTTTGGCAAACCTTGTAATTCACCGGATTCTGCCACCACAACGGATGGTTTGTTTTTTTTCTGCTGATCCGGTTGGAAAACATAAATATCATTGAGTCGGTTATTTTCGATATTATCGATAAAAAGCACATAACCGCCGGCAGACATAAACTGCCCTGCCGAAAGCGCGGCAAAACGCGGATTTGCCTTGGCTTCCGCCAACATTTCACTTTGTTTATTGATCGCCCAAGGTGTCAACCAAAAGACATTATAAACCGCAATGGCGGTGGTAAATACGGATAGAAATAATGCGACTTTGACCAGTAGGCTTTGTCCGACACCACAGGCTCGCATGACGGTAATTTCACTTTCGGCATAAAAACGACCTAAAGTGAGTAAAAGCGCAATAAACAGAGAGAGCGGCAGCATTAACTGTGCCATGGTCGGCATTCCCAGTCCGAGTAGGCTCAAGACTAAATCGGTTGGTACTCTTCCGCTGACCGCCGAACTTAATACGCGGACTAATTGTTGGCAGAAGAAAATCACTAACAGTATGAAAAGTATAGCAATTTGGCTTTTAAATATTTCTTTCGTTAAATATCGGCTTAAAATCACGATAAAGGTCTCATTTTTTTAAATTATTGCTTGCAATTTTTCAGCAAGAGGGTAGCTTTACGACCCGTATTTTGCTTTCAAGTTCAAGCGGTCTGATTTTGGTAAAATTTTGCAAAAAACCGACCGCTTGCAAAATGCGTAATCATACCCTTTTAAATAAAAAAAATCACGGGAGTATTGTATGGAATTTAGCGTAAAGAACGGTTCGGTAGAAAAGCAGCGGACAGGTTGTCTGGTAGTAGGAGTGTACGAACCTCGTCGCTTATCTGCGGCGGCGGAACAGTTGGATAAATTAAGTGACGGCTATTTAAGCAATTTATTGCGTAAAGGGGATTTGGAAGGGCGTGTCGGGCAAACCTTATTGCTGCACAATGTACCGAATGTCCCTGCTGATCGGGTGTTGTTAGTCGGCTGTGGCAAAGAGCGTGAACTGACCGAACGCCAATACAAACAAACCATTCAAAAAATGGTGCAAGTGATTAACGACACAGGCTCAACGGAAGCGATCTGCTTCCTCACCGAATTGCACGTCAAAGCCCGTTCGGTTTACTGGAATATCCGTTTTGCGATTGAAGCGATTCAAGACAACGGCTATCAATACAACGAATTTAAGAGCGTTAAACCTGAAATCCGCCGTGAATTACGCAAAATTGTGTTTAATATCGCCAACCGTAAAGATTTAGCTTTGGCAGAACAAGCCGTCGAACACGGTAAAGCGATTGCATCAGGCGTGATCTTCGCCAAAAATGTGGCGAACTGTCCGCCAAATGTCTGCAACCCGAAATATTTATCCGAATTAGCAAAAGGGTTAGGCAAAGACTATAACAGCATTACAACCACCGTATTAGATGAAAAAGAGATGGCGGAATTAAATATGAACGCTTATCTTGCCGTTTCCCGTGGTTCTGAAAATGAGGCTTACCTTTCTATCATCGAATATAAAGGATCTCCAAATCCTGCAGCCAAACCGATTGTTCTTGTCGGTAAAGGTTTAACCTTTGACACAGGGGGCATTTCCATTAAACCTGCCGATGCAATGGACGAAATGAAATACGATATGGGCGGAGCAGCCTCTGTCTATGGCACAATGAAAGCCATTGCAGAAATGAAATTGCCATTAAATGTGATCGGCATACTCGCAGGCTGTGAAAATATGCCGGACGGCAATGCTTATCGCCCGGGTGATATTCTTACCACCATGTCAGGCTTAACCGTTGAAGTATTGAATACTGACGCAGAAGGACGCTTGGTATTATGCGACACCTTAACCTATGTAGAACGCTTCGATCCTGAGTTAGTGATTGATGTCGCCACACTCACAGGGGCGTGTATGATCGCACTTGGCAACCACAACAGCGGATTGATTTCACCAAATAACGCGCTTGCGAATGATTTATTAAATGCCGCAGAACAAGCGGACGACAAAGCGTGGCGTTTACCAATGGGCGATGAGTATCAAGAGCAGCTGAAATCCAACTTTGCCGATCTCGCCAATATCGGCGGACGTTTAGGTGGTGCGATCACCGCAGGTGTGTTTCTGTCTAACTTCACCAAAAAATACACTTGGGCTCACTTAGATATTGCAGGTACAGCGTGGAAATCAGGAGCAGCAAAAGGGGCGACAGGCAGACCGGTGCCGTTGTTGAGTCAGTTTTTGATTAATAAAGCGGGCGTTTAACCTGTTTGCCTCCTAAATACAAGCGGTCAGTTAGGCTCTAAAATTTGCAAATTTTGAATCGAAACCGACCGCTTGTAATGGCAGAATTTTCACTAAACAAACATATAATTCTTAACCCAAAGGCGTTATTCCGTTAGAATAACGCCTTTTTACGCTTTCCTTCGGGAAAGTCCTGACTTGTTATCAGAAAGAGAATCCAAATGTTACAACATAAACCAGAACTTTTATCGCCGGCAGGCACGCTGAAAAATATGCGTTATGCTTTTGCTTACGGGGCTGATGCCGTTTATGCAGGGCAACCACGTTACAGTTTGCGTGTTCGCAATAACGAATTTAACCACGCTAATTTGAAAATCGGTATTGATGAAGCTCACGCTCTCGGCAAAAAATTCTATGTGGTGGTCAATATCGCCCCACATAATTCCAAACTCAAAACCTTTATTAAAGATCTGCAAGCCGTGGTGGATATGAAGCCAGATGCGTTGATTATGTCCGATCCGGGCTTGATTATGTTGGTGCGTGAACACTTTCCGGAAATGGATATTCATCTTTCCGTGCAAGCGAATGCGGTAAACTGGGCAACGGTAAAATTTTGGAAACAGATGGGATTAACCCGTGTCATTCTTTCCCGAGAGCTTTCCATTGAAGAGATCGCAGAAATTCGTGAGCAAGTGCCTGATATGGAAATTGAAATTTTCGTCCACGGGGCATTGTGTATGGCATATTCTGGGCGTTGCTTATTATCCGGTTATATCAACAAACGTGATCCGAACCAAGGTACTTGTACCAACGCTTGTCGCTGGGAATATCAGGTGGAAGAAGGTAAAGTAGATGAGGTTGGCAATATCGTGTCGAAAATTGATCCGGAACAGCAGATTGAAATTAAAAATGTCGCACCAACCTTGGGTGAAGGTGATACCACGAGTAAAGTTTTCCTACTTGCCGAATCGCAAAAACCGGATGAGCAAATGACCGCTTTTGAAGATGAACACGGCACTTACATTATGAATTCGAAAGATTTGCGTGCAGTGCAACACGTTGAGAAACTGACCCAAATCGGCGTACATTCCTTAAAAATTGAAGGTCGAACTAAGTCGTTTTACTATTGTGCAAGAACTGCTCAAGTTTATCGCAAGGCGATTGATGATGCGGCAGCAGGCAAGCCTTTTGATGAAAGTTTAATGGATACGTTAGAATCCTTGGCACACCGTGGTTATACGGAAGGTTTCTTACGTCGCCATACCCACGATGAATACCAAAATTACGATTACGGCTATTCGATTTCAGAACGCCAGCAGTTTGTTGGTGAATTTACCGGCAAACGCAATGTGGAAGGTATGGCGGAAGTGGCGGTAAAAAATAAATTCTTACTTGGCGATGAAGTCGAAATGATGACCCCGAAAGGCAATATCGTGTTCAAAATCGAACGGATGTTAAACCGCAAAAATGAAGCCGTTGATGCAGGTTTAGGCGATGGGCATTTTGTCTTTTTAGATGTGCCGGCCGATGTGGAATTAGATTATGCTTTGTTAATGCGTAATTTGGTGGATGCGAATACCAGAAATCCGCATAAATAACTTATTTGGTATATTGCGCAAATTTTAGAACGTTTTCTCAAAAAGAGAGGCTCGATATTTCAGAAATTTGCGCTGATTGACACAGTTTGCATTGCAAAACAAGCTATAGCATTTTAAACTTCCGAACTAATTTTACCATACGCAATAGAAGACAATGACGCAAACAACAGAATCCCTTTCTCTCGGTCAGCAGCTTAAAGCGGGACGCGAGGCACTTGGCTTATCAACTGAAGAAGTCGCACAAAAAACTAACCTTAAGAAAAACCATATTGACTCCCTTGAGAACGACATTTTTATTTTACATAACGTTCCACCGACTTTTGTTCGTGGTTATGTGCGTAATTATGTGCGTTTCCTGCGTTTACCTGAATCTTTGATCGACAGTGTAACTTACGGCGAAGTAAAAATTCCGAAAGAAGTGAAGAAAATTGCCCCGATTCCGGTAAAAAATCATAAATCACAAACTCGTTGGGTAAAAACATTAACTTGGTTGGTACTATTAGGCGCAGTGGGAATGACACTTGCTTGGTGGTGGCAAGAACATAAGAAAGAGCAAGCAAGCCGTGACGAACTGTTAGTTACGAAAACAACAGAGACAGTAACGAATGTGACCAACGAAATCACACTGACTCCCCCCGCATTAACACCGGTTTCTACGACGGAAACTCCTGCGGTAGCGCCGCCTATACAAGAGGTGAATAGTGTGAATATCAGCACGACACCGCTCCAATCGGCAACACCGGTGGGAGCAGAGCAAGCTCAACAGCCGGTCACTGATACTCAGCAAACGGAAGAAACCGTTTCCTTGGTAAACGTACCTCAAACGGCTGTACAAGAAGAACAGGTAAATGTGTTACAACAATCGGGAACGACCGAAACGGAGACTATTACGGCTGAAGCGGCAGAAACTATAGAAGCTACAACGGAACAAGCTCCGCAAGCGATAGGTAATGATGAGTTACGCATTGAAATTACTAACGGACAAAGCTGGATTACCGTGCGTGATGCAAAAAATAAACGCTTGGCAGAAAAACTATATAATTCGGGAGAAGTCTTAACGTTTAATGATAATGAACAATATCGATTAACAGTCGGTGCGCCGGCAAACGTGAAAATTTACTATAAAGGGCAAGAAGTACCACTGAAAGTGGACGGCAGAGTTGCTCGTTTTAAACTACCTTTAGCGAACTAAAACAATGTTAAAAGAACCTCCAATTAAACGTCGTGAATCGACCCGAATTTATGTCGGTAACGTGCCGATAGGTGATGGAGCGCCTATTGCAGTTCAATCCATGACCAATACCCGAACCACCGATGTGGATGCTACGGTGGCGCAAATTAAAGCGTTGGAACGAGTCGGTGCCGATATCGTACGAGTTTCTGTGCCGACAATGGACGCAGCTGAAGCCTTTAAATTGATAAAACAGCAGGTGAACGTACCGCTTGTGGCGGATATTCACTTTGATTACCGTATTGCGTTAAAAGTGGCGGAATATGGCGTGGATTGTTTGCGTATTAACCCGGGCAATATCGGCAAGGAAGAGCGTATTCGTGCCGTGGTGGACTGTGCGAGAGATAAAAATATTCCGATTCGTATCGGGGTGAATGCAGGTTCTCTCGAAAAAGATATTCAAGAAAAATTCGGCGAGCCGACACCGGAAGCCTTGTTAGAGTCAGCACTTCGCCACGTTGAGATCTTAGATCGCCTTAATTTCGATCAGTTTAAAGTAAGTGTGAAAGCGTCCGATGTCTTTTTAGCGGTGGAATCTTACCGCTTGTTAGCTAAAGCGATCAAACAGCCGATCCATTTAGGGATTACGGAAGCCGGTGGAGCAAGAGCAGGAGCGGTGAAGTCCGCAATCGGCTTAGGTTTGTTACTTTCGGAAGGGATCGGCGATACGCTACGTGTTTCATTAGCGGCGGATCCGGTGGAAGAGATCAAAGTTGGTTTCGATATTTTAAAATCGCTGCGTATTCGCTCGCGCGGTATTAACTTTATCGCTTGCCCGACCTGTTCACGCCAAGAATTTGATGTGATCGGCACGGTCAATGCCCTTGAACAACGTTTGGAAGATATTATTACTCCGATGGACGTATCCATTATCGGCTGTGTGGTAAACGGCCCGGGCGAAGCGTTAGTCTCTGATCTTGGTGTGACAGGCTCGAATAAAATGAGCGGTTTCTATCTTGACGGCGTTCGCCAAAAAGAGCGGTTCGACAATGATCAATTGATTGATCAACTGGAGGCGAAAATTCGGGCAAAGGTTGCGCAGCAGCACCAACGTATTGCCGTTGAACAAGTTTAATGTTGTTAATACTTATTAGGAGAGCATAATGAAAGTCGCTGTTTTTAGTACCAAAAGTTATGACCGTAAATATCTTGAGTCGGTGAATCAACAATACGGTTTTGAACTCCACTTTTTCGATTTCATGCTGAACGAACAAACCGCCAAAATGGCGGAAGGTTGTGAAGCGGTATGTATTTTCGTTAATGACGACGGCTGTCGAAAGGTGCTGGAGAAATTAGCGCAATATGGCGTAAAAATGGTGGCTTTGCGTTGTGCGGGGTTCAATAATGTTGATCTTGACGCGGCAAAACAGCTCGGGTTACAAGTCGTACGTGTGCCGGCTTATTCGCCGGAAGCGGTGGCGGAACATACGGTGGGATTGATGATGACGTTAAACCGCCGTATCCACCGTGCTTATCAACGTACGCGTGAAGCGAATTTTTCTCTTGAAGGTTTAATCGGATTTAATATGCACGGACGTACCGTCGGTGTGATCGGTACGGGGAAAATCGGTATTGCTACAATGCGTATTTTAAAAGGTTTCGGTATGCATATTTTGGCTTTCGATCCGTATAAAAACCCGGCGGCGGAAGAGATCGGCGCAACTTATGTGAGTTTGGACGAATTGTATGCCAAATCGGATGTAATTACCTTGCATTGCCCGGCAACCCCGGAAAATTATCATCTACTCAATAAAACGTCCTTTGCAAAAATGAAAAACGGTGTGATGATCATCAATACCAGCCGAGGCTCGTTGATCAATACGCAAGACGCTATCGAGGCATTGAAACAGCAAAAAATCGGCGCATTGGGCATGGACGTATATGAAAACGAGCGCGAACTCTTCTTTGAAGATAAATCCAACGAGGTCATTTTGGATGACGTATTCCGCCGTATTTCGTCTTGTCACAACGTATTATTGACCGGGCACCAAGCTTTCCTTACTGAAGAAGCGTTGGTGAATATTTCGGATGTAACCTTACATAACATTGATTGTTTGCGAACAAATACCGTTTGTGAGAATGCGGTAAACTAAGCGAAACACTTTCGGATGAAGCCGTTTGCGCTTATCCGACAATAATGACGGCACGGGCGAAACGCTCGCGCCGATGTTTTTATATAAAACGCCGATGAATGCGTGTATACGGACGATAGACAAGCGGTCAGTTTTAGCGAAAATTTTGCAAATATTGAAAAATAATTAGGAACAATAACATGTCAAAAACAATTCAAGCTTTACGCGGTATGAATGATCTTTCTCCAACTGAAACACCATTATGGCAATGGGTTGAAAGCAATATCCGTGATACTTTTGCAAGTTACGGCTACACAGAAATGCGTAGTCCGATTATGGAATCTACCGACTTATTTAAACGTGGTGTCGGTGAAGCGACAGATATTGTTGAGAAAGAGATGTTTACCTTTACCCGTAGCGAAGAAGCGGGCGAAAGTTTTACTCTTCGCCCTGAAGGTACGGCAGGTTGCGTGCGTGCGGCGATTGAACACGGTTGGATTTACAACCAAGAACAGCGTCTGTGGTATATCGGTCCAATGTTCCGCTATGAGCGTCCGCAAAAAGGTCGTTACCGTCAATTCCACCAAGCAGGCGTTGAAATTTTCGGGATCCCGAATGCTGAAGCCGATGCGGAATTGATTGTGCTAACCGCTCGTTTATGGGAAAAATTAGGTATCCGCGAACATGTGACTTTACAGCTTAACTCAATCGGTGGATTAGAAGTACGTACTCGATATCGTGAAGCCTTGGTTGCGTTCTTACAAAATCATTTAGACGTATTAAAGCAAGATCCTGACAGTGAACGCCGTTTAACTACAAACCCATTACGCATTTTGGATACCAAAAATCAAGCGTTGCAAGCGGTATTAGACGATGCACCAAAACTTCACGATTTTTTAGATGACGAATCGAAAGCACATTTTGCAAGGCTTTGTGAAATTCTTGATGAAATGGGAATTGCTTACGAAGTCAATCAAAAATTAGTGCGTGGTTTGGACTACTACAATAAAACCGTATTTGAGTGGGTCACCACAGCATTAGGTGCTCAAGGTACAGTTTGTGCTGGTGGTCGTTATGACGGCTTAGTCGCACAACTCGGTGGACGCGGAACAGAAGGTGTTGGTTTTGCAATGGGCTTGGAGCGTTTAGTCTTGTTAATGCAAGAAGTGAATCCGAATGTGCAATTACCAAGAGCCGTTGATATTTATGTGGTACATTCGGGCGAAAATACAACAACAGCAGCATTCCGCTTGGCGGAAACCCTACGCGATGCCTTTCCACAGCTTCGCACAATGCTACATACAAGCGGTGGGAATTTCAAAAAACAATTCAAACGTGCCGATAAATCAGGGGCGAAAATTGCTTTGGTGTTAGGCGAAAGTGAAGTGGCGGAACAGACGGTCGTGATTAAAGATCTGTTCGGTGAAGCGGAGCAAGTAACCGTGGCACAGAGCAATCTCATTGAAGAATTACAAGCACGTTTTGCATAAAAAGGAGCATATATGAGCGATTATCTTAATAAAACCGAAGAGCAACAATTTGAAGAGGCGAAAAGCTGGTTTAGACAAAACGGTACACCGATTGTCCTCGTGGTATTGATTGCGTCGATTGCTACTTTCGGGTGGAACTATTGGCAGAAACATCAGGCGGAATCCGCACAGCAAACTTCAGCAATTTATCAGCAAGTGATGGAAAGCTATTTGCAAAATCCTGAGAAAAACGCACCGCTTGTAGAAAAATTCGTTACCGATCACAAAGGTTCAAGTTATGCGGTACTGGCTCAACTAGAGCAATCCAAGCAGCTAGCGGCAAAAGGTGATTTTGCGACGGTTAAAACCTTGTTGGAACAAGCATTAACTTCAACCGATGACCCGACTTTACAAAATGTTATCCGCTTCCGTTTGGCGGCGGTTGATTATGAATTGAAAAACTTTGATACTGCGCTGACAACTTTAAGTAAGGTGCAAGATAAAGCGTGGGATTTACGTAAACAGTTATTAGTCGGTGATATTCTTGTTGCCAAAGGCGATAAAGATGCGGCAAGAAGCGCCTACGAACAAGCGAAATCCGTGGCGTCGGCTGAAGAGCAGATGATGATTAATATTCGTTTGAATAATTTGTAAGATATTCAAACTTATATTCACCATCATAAAAATATTTTTATTTTCGCCAATAACAAGCGGTCAGTTTTAGCTAGAAATTTACAAATTTTGGGCTAAAACTGACCGCTTGTATCTTCTTTTTCTTGCAAATTGAGAAAGTAAATGGGGAATTTGAGGGTTGAAATGTGATTTATAGTTTACATTTTTTTGTGTCAGTGGGATAATTCTTTCAGATTTTACATTACATTTGGAGAATGCTATGAACTACCGCGAATTTCTACATCTACTTAAGCAAGATATTCTCACCGGGTGGAAACCTTTTGAGGTTATTTGGTTATTTATCTTCATTGCTGCTCAACTCGGTGTGTATGTTTATTCGCCGGATTCGCTACTGGCGATGATTTCGGGTATTGCCGGTATTATCTGTGTGGTTTTTGTGAGTAAAGGGAAAATCAGCAACTACCTCTTCGGTTTGATTTTCGCCTATACCTACTTCTATGTTGCTTGGGGATCCAATTTCCTTGGAGAAATGAATACCACGCTTTATGTGTATATTCCGGCGCAATTTATTGGTTTCTTCCTATGGAAGCAAAATATGCAGAAAAAAGACGGGGCGGAGGCAGTCATCGCCAAATCTTTAAGTGTTAAAGGCTGGGCTTTCTTAGTCGCGTTTATTACGGTTGGCACTCTATTATTCGTTCAGGCGCTTAATGCGGCGGGTGGTAGTTCAACCGGTTTGGACGGATTAACCACCATTATCGTTGTTGCAGCGCAAACATTAATGCTGTTACGTTACCGTGAACAATGGTTGCTATGGATTGCATTAAACATTCTTTCCATTATTCTTTGGGCTGAAAATCCGGCGATGTATTTAATGTATTCGGCTTATCTGTTGAACTCGCTATACGGCTACTATAACTGGACCAAGTTACAAAAAGCAAATGCGATGAATGCTGCGATATAATTGTTAGAAAATCACTTATAAATCAAAGGTTGAGGGTTCTCAACCTTTATTTTTTCAGCTATGCTAACCGCAATTTTTTTCACTTTATCGAAGCCCTTGCAATTACTACTGCCGATTCATCAGGTAGATGATGAAACTCTCGAAAATTTCTACAATGAAAACAGCTTATTGCTGTTGGATTCTCTACACCAAAATTTTAAGGATGTGCAGCAGCCGTTTTTTTATGTGTGGGGCGGAAAAAGTAGCGGAAAAAGCCATTTATTAAAGGCGGTGAGTAATCATTTTCTGTTGAATAACCAAGCGGCAAGTTATATTCCTCTCAAAAAAGCCAACTATTTCTCACCGGCGGTGTTGGATAATGCCGAGCAGTTGGATGTTGTCTGTTTGGATGATGTGCAGACCGTGGTCGGCGACGAAGAGTGGGAACTCGCTGTTTTTAATCTGTTTAACCAAATACGTGAGCAGCAAGGTCTGTTTAATCAAGGGCGGAAAACCTTGTTATTGATGAGCGCGGATCGCCCGCCGAATACATTGTCGGTGGCGTTGCCGGATCTCCGTTCAAGATTAACTTGGGGAGAAGTGTATCGGTTAGCGGATCTGAGCGATGAGCAAAAACAAGTTATTTTACAACGTAATGCTTATCGAAAAGGCTTGGAATTATCCGATGAAGTTGCCGGCTTTTTACTGAAGCGTTTAGATCGCGATCTGCAAGTTTTAATCGGTAAACTGGATTTACTTGACAGAGCTTCATTACAAGCTCAACGCAAATTAACCGTTCCTTTCGTAAAAGAAATTTTAGAGCTATAAAATGAATCAAAATAATCAATTAGCCTTAATCAATATTGCTTGTGAGCGCGGAGAAACACGCTTGTTCGAGGGGTGCAATCTAACGGTTTCATCCGGTGATTGGTGGCAGATTGAAGGGCATAACGGTATCGGAAAAACTAGTTTGTTACGTATTTTGGCGGGGCTTGCCACGGCTGCCGAAGGCGAAGTGCAATGGAACGGCACGTTGATACAAAAACAGCGTGATGAATATTACGCTAATCTGTTCTATTTAGGTCATCATGCAGGGATTAAACCGGAGTTAACCGCTTGGGAAAATTTGCGTTTTTACCAAAAAATTCAAGGGCTTGAAATTTCTGATGACGCTTTATGGAACGCTTTGGGCAAGGTCGCTTTAATCGGGCGGGAAGATTTACCTTGTTCACATCTTTCGGCAGGGCAGCAACGTCGGGTGGCATTGGCAAAATTATGGCTCACGCAAGCACCGCTTTGGATTTTAGACGAACCTTTTACCGCAATTGATAAAAAAGGTGTTGCAGAGTTAATTACCCATATTGAACAACATTGTGAACAGGGTGGTATGACAATTTTTACCAGCCATCAAACGGCAGAAAGTGACAAGGTTCGTACGTTGTCACTTGATCCATTTAAAGTATAAAAAGCGCGATGAGCGCCATTAAGCGAATTTTATGATTTTACTGACTATCATTCAGCGTGAGTTGACCATTGCATTTCGTAAACCCGCAGAAATTTTAAACCCTCTGTGGTTCTTTTTGATCATTATCACAATGTTTCCTCTATTGATGGGACCAAATCCTGAATTATTGGCTAAAATCGCCTCGGGAACAGCTTGGGTTGCCGCAGTGCTTTCAGCATTACTTTCTTTTGAACGTTTATTCCGTGACGATTATGCGGACGGTTCGTTAGAACAGTTAATGCTATTACCGACAAGCCTGCCGCAGGTCGCATTAGCGAAAGTGATTGCTCACTGGCTATTAACCGGTTTGCCGCTGATTCTGCTTTCACCGATCACCGCCATTTTACTTTCGCTGGAAACGGAAGTCTGGTTTGCTTTGGTCTTAACACTGTTGTTAGGCACTCCGATTTTAAGCTGTCTCGGCGCAATCGGTGTGGCACTCACCGTTGGATTACGTAAAGGCGGTACGTTACTGAGTTTGCTCATCTTACCGTTATTTTTACCGGTGTTAATTTTTGCCGCTGCAGTATTAGAAGCCTCAACGTTGAATGTAGGTTATTCGGGGCAGTTGGCGATTTTAGGTGCAATGCTGGCGTTAGCCTTAACGTTCTCACCTTTTGCGATTGCCGGTGCGTTACGGGTAAGTTTGCAGTAACAAGCGGTCGGTTTCGATTAATGTTTTACAAATTGTTGGAGATTATATGTGGAAATGGTTACACCCGTATGCAAAGTCGGAAACGCAATACCGACTATTAGGGAAAATTCAGCCTGCCCTCGGTGTGTTGAGCGTATTATTGCTTGCAACCGCTTTTGTGTGGGGATTAGCTTTTGCGCCGAAAGATTATCAGCAGGGTGACAGTTACCGTATTATTTTTATTCATGTGCCTTCTGCAATTTGGTCGATGGGGGTTTATGGTTCGATGGCGGTTGCAGCTTTGATGGCGTTAGTCTGGCAGATTCGTCAGGCAAGTTTGGCAATGATTTCCATGGCACCGATTGGTGCGGCATTTTCATTTATTTCTTTAGTCACCGGCGCCATTTGGGGAAAACCTATGTGGGGAACTTGGTGGGTTTGGGATGCACGTTTAACCTCTTCGCTTGTACTGTTTTTCCTCTATTTAGGTGTTATGGCGCTTTATGCCGCGTTTCAAGATCGCAGCGTTGGTGCTAAAGCTGCGGGGATTTTATCGATTGTCGGCGTGATTAATTTACCGATTATTCACTTTTCGGTGGAATGGTGGAACACTTTGCATCAAGGCGCAACCATCACTAAATTTGATAAGCCGTCAATGGCGGTAGAAATGTTAATTCCGCTACTGTTAGCGATTTTCGGAACCATGATTTTTATGATCTGGCTCAGTATTTTGCGTTATCGCAATGCGTTGTTGCAGGATGAACGAAAACGTCCTTGGGTCAACGAATTGGCTAAATTAACTCAATAGGAGGCACCATGACATTTCAATTCGATTCAATTAGCGCCTTTTTGGATATGGGCGGTTACGGTTTCTATGTTTGGTTAGCCTACGGTATTACCTTTTTGACGATGGGATTACTTATTTGGCAAAGCAAGCGCGAAGGGAAACAAATTTTCCGACAGGTTAGAAAAGAACAAGCCCGGGAAGCACAGCGAAATAAACAGAGCTGATTTAACAAGCGGTGGTTTTTTGCAAAAAAGTTGCAAAAAGTCACCGCTTGTTGTTTTGTTGCTCAACGCAGGATAAGCAAGGTTTTTCATGCAGCCGGACAGTATAAATAATCATCTTAATTGTTAATTAAAGTTTAACGAAATGTTGACTGGCGCATTGCTTTTTTACAATGTGTTATTTCTTTTTATCAGATTTATGACATAGCTCACATTTCTCACATCTCTTTCGTTTTTCCTATTTTATTTTTGTTATATTTAGTTGGGTTTTGTGCTTATGCGGAGGAGTTATGACAAGTAGCCAAGTTGAAACTGACAACAAAACAGTCAGAAACGGCATTATCATTATTGCCGATATTATTTTGTTTTTCGTGTTATTAAACACCTTACCTTTTGAACCGGAAGCCAAAAAAGGACTGGCTTTATTGGCATTTGTGGCGATTTTGTGGTTAACGGAAGCGCTACACGTGACGGTGACTGCCTTATTAGTGCCGATCCTTTCTATTGCGTTGGGACTGGTTTCTTCGAAAGATGCATTAGCGAATTTTGCAGAACCGACCATCTTTTTATTCTTCGGTGGCTTTGCGCTTGCTACGGCGTTGCATATTCAAAATATTGACCGAATGATTGCCAATAAAATTATGGCGTTAGCGAGAGGAAAATTATCTCTGGCAGTGATTTATCTGTTGATGGTGACGGCATTGCTTTCCATGTGGATCAGTAATACGGCAACCGCAGCAATGATGTTACCTTTGGCAATGGGAATTCTCAGCAAATTAGATGAAAAAGCCCATCATAATACGTATGTTTTTGTGTTACTGGGTATTGCCTATAGCGCCAGTATCGGCGGGATGGGAACCCTTGTCGGTAGCCCGCCGAATGCGATTGTGGCTTCCAACTTAAATTTAACATTCTCTGATTGGCTGGGTTACGGTTTGCCGATTATGCTAATCCTAATGCCGTTAATGTTAGGGACGCTTTATGTGGTATTTAAACCGCAATTAAACCAAACCTTTGAATTCAATTTTGAGAAAATTGAATTTACGCGCAGTCGAATTATCACTTTAGTGATTTTTATCGGTATCGCACTTTGCTGGATTTTCAGTAGTTATTTAAATCCGTTTATTTCCGGATTGTTCGGTTTGAAATCTATCGGTAGTTTCGACAGTATCGTTGCATTATCTGCTGCTGTATTACTTTGTGCAACCAAAGTCGTGACTTGGGATCAGATTCAAGAAAATACCGAATGGGGTGTATTAATGCTATTCGGAGGCGGTTTAACGTTAAGTGCCGTTCTTGGTAAAACCGGTGCAAGTAAAGTGATGGCGGACGGTATTGTGTTTATGATTGAAGGCGGTCATTTCTACGTCATCGGTTTAGTGGTTGCGACATTTATTATTTTCTTAACCGAGTTTACTTCCAATACGGCAAGTGCGGCGTTACTCGTACCGATCTTTATTTCGATTGCTGAAGCTCTCGGCGCGCCACCGGTCGGTTTGGCGTTAATCATAGGCTTAGGAGCATCCTGTGCCTTTATGTTGCCGGTTGCGACACCACCGAATGCGATTGTGTTTGGTACAGGCAAAGTAAAACAAAGCGAAATGGTGAAAGCCGGTTTCTGGCTTAACATTCTCTGTATCTTTGTGATTGCCACTTACGGATATCTTTTCTGGTTATAATTTTCTATGATCCGGGCAAGCGGTCAGATTTGTTTGACCGCTTGTTTGTTTTACTGTAGAAAACAAGCGGATCCTATTTATTTTATTTTATGAAGAAATTTCTAAAATATCGTAATAATTTGATCTACATTAGCCCAAAGCGGTTTGAAACTGTTATAATCGCTCCGTTTTTTTATTTTTGAACGTCAAAGAGGAACTCACTATGTCCGTAAAAAAAATGGCTGACCTTGACCTTGCAGGCAAACGTCTTTTCATTCGTGCAGACCTTAACGTACCGGTAAAAGATGGCAAAGTTACATCTGATGCTCGTATCCGCGCGACAATCCCAACTTTAAAATTAGCCTTACAAAAAGGCGCTAAAGTGATGGTAACTTCGCATTTAGGTCGTCCGACCGAAGGTGTGTTTGAAGAAGCAAATTCTTTACAACCTGTGGTTGATTACTTAAACAACGCTGATTTAGGTGTGCCGGTTCGTTTGGTACGTGACTATTTAGACGGTGTTGATGTGAAAGAAAATGAAATCGTTGTACTGGAAAACGTACGTATTAATAAAGGTGAGAAGAAAAACGATCCTGAGTTAGCGAAAAAATACGCGGCACTTTGTGATGTATTCGTCATGGACGCTTTCGGTACAGCTCACCGTGCGGAAGGTTCAACTTACGGCGTTGCCGAATATGCACCGGTTGCTTGCGCAGGTCCGTTATTAGCGGCTGAATTGGATGCTTTAGGCAAAGCGTTAAAAGAGCCGCAACGTCCGATGTTGGCGATTGTCGGTGGTTCAAAAGTTTCAACTAAATTAACCGTTTTAGATTCTCTTTCAAAAATCGCTGACCAATTAATCGTAGGCGGCGGTATCGCAAATACTTTCATTGCTGCACAAGGCAATAATGTCGGTAAATCACTATATGAAGCAGATTTAATCCCTGAAGCACAACGTTTATCAACTGTCACTAATATTCCGGTTCCGGTCGATGTTCGTGTCGGTACTGAATTCTCAGAAACCGCACCGGCAACATTGAAAGCGGTTAATGAAGTGGCTGCAGACGAATCTATTTTCGATATTGGCGATAAATCGGCTGAAGAATTAGCGGCTATTATCCGTAGTGCGAAAACTATCCTTTGGAACGGTCCGGTAGGTGTATTTGAGTTCCCTAACTTCCGTAAAGGGACCGAAGTGGTTGCTCAAGCCATCGTCGATGCAACCGCGAACGGCGCATTCTCAATCGCAGGCGGCGGTGATACTTTAGCGGCAATTGATATGTTTGATATCGCGGATAAAATTTCTTATATCTCCACCGGTGGCGGCGCATTCTTAGAATTCGTTGAAGGTAAAGTATTACCGGCGGTTGAAATTTTAGAGAAACGTGCTTAATTTGTTTGGGTGTACTTTGTACGCCCGCTAATCATTTTTAAACAATAGAGGAAACACAAAATGGCAAAATTACTAGACATCGTAAAACCGGGTGTATTAACTGGCGATGACGTTCAAAAAGTTTTTGCGTATGCAAAAGAACATAACTTCGCACTTCCGGCGGTAAATTGTGTCGGTTCTGACTCTGTAAACGCAGTATTAGAAACAGCAGCGCGCGTTAAAGCGCCTGTAATCGTGCAATTCTCTAACGGCGGCGCACAATTCTACGCAGGTAAAGGTATTAAGCCAACAAGCGGTGCGCGTCCGGACGTGTTAGGTGCAATCGCAGGTGCAAAACACGTTCATCAATTAGCGAAAGAGTACGGAGTGCCGGTGATCCTTCATACAGACCACGCAGCGAAAAACTTACTTCCGTGGATCGACGGTATGTTAGATGCAGGTGAAAAACACTTTGCAGAAACAGGCAGACCACTATTCTCTTCACATATGATCGACTTATCTGAAGAGCCGATTGAAGAAAATATGGAAATCTGCAAAAAATACCTAGCACGTATGGACAAATTAGGTATGACCCTTGAAATCGAAATCGGTGTAACCGGCGGTGAAGAAGACGGTGTAGACAATTCGGATGTAGACGAATCTAAACTTTATACCCAACCGTCTGAAGTGCTTTATGTTTACGACTCATTAAATCCGGTGAGTAAACGTTTTACTATCGCAGCGGCATTCGGTAACGTACACGGTGTGTACAAACCGGGTAACGTAAAATTAAAACCGTCTATTTTAGGTGCGTCGCAAGAGTTTGTGTCTAAAGAGCGTGGTTTACCGGCGAAATCATTGGACTTCGTATTCCACGGCGGTTCAGGTTCTTCACAAGAAGAAATCCGTGAAGCGATTGGTTACGGTGCAATCAAAATGAACATCGATACTGATACGCAATGGGCGGCATGGGATGGTATTTTACAATTCTACAAAGCGAACCAAGACTATCTCCAAGGTCAATTAGGTAACCCGACCGGTCCTGACGCACCGAACAAAAAATACTACGACCCGCGCGTTTGGTTACGCAAAATGGAAGAATCTATGTCTAAACGCTTAGAGCAATCTTTCATTGACTTAAACTGTGTTGATGTATTGTAATTTGCAAAATACCTGATGAAAAAGACCGCTTGTAAAGGCGGTCTTTTGTTTATCGGTTACATTTTGTGGAGATTTTAAATGACACTTCCGCTTCTCGATGTTCAAGCACTCAGTAAACGTTTTACCGACCGTATTGATATTTTCCATAAACAGGATTTTTATGCGGTGGAGAATGTTTCTTTTACTTTAAATCATCAAGAAACCCTTGCAATTATTGGAGCGAACGGCGCCGGCAAATCAACTCTTGCCAAGATGTTGGTTGGTATTACGGAGCCGACTTCAGGTAAAATAATGTTTAAAGATCAGGAATTGCAATACGGTGATTATGCGTTTCGTTCTAAAAAGATTCGGATGATTTTCCAAGATCCGAATGATGCTTTTGATCCGAATTACAACATCGGGCAGATTTTGGACTCACCGTTAAAATTAGCCACCAATTTATCGGAGGAAAAGCGTAATGAACGGATCTTTCGTACACTGAAATTAGTTGGGATGTATCCTGAACACGCGCTGATTCACATTAAAGATACATCGAGCAGCCAAAAACAGCGAGTCGCTTTGGCTCGGGCGTTGATTTTGAATCCGGAAATTATTATTGTGGACGACACGTTAAGTATGCTCGATTTCTCAGTTAAAAGTCAGCTTACGAATTTGATGTTGAATTTACAGGAGCGGTTAGGGTTAGCTTATATTTATGTCGGGCAAAATCTTGGTATTATCAAACACTTAGCCGACAAATTAATGGTGATGGATGAAGGGAAAATCGTAGAATACGGTAATACCAAAGAGCTGTTGTTACGCCCGCAAAATCCGTTAACCATGCGTTTGATTGAAAGCCACTTCGGTAAGGCGTTAACCGAAGACGCATGGGCAAATTAAGCCAGCTGATATAAATCCGTTTGATAGCGGAAATCGAGTTCGCGACAGATTTTTTCACCTTCAATCAAGCGTACAAGCGGTCGGTTATCGGCGGAAAAATGCAAATCGGCTAATCCTAATTTGGCTGCAATCGCAGAGTAGTACTCTCGCCGTTTAGGGTGATCCGGATAAACCAGATGATATAAACGCTGTCCGTTTGCTGTTTGCAACAACCGGAAAATCGCCCGAATACAGTCGTTGCGGTGAACTAAATTCACCGGCTGCTCGGCATGAGTAAGAAGTTGTTTACCGGCCAAATAGTATACCGGATGGCGATTGCCGCCGATAAGACCGGCAAGACGTAAGATATCGCAATCGATCGCTAATGTGGTTAACCACTGTTCTAGTTCAATCATTGCTTCTGCGCTGTCATTTTCCGCTTGAGGGGCAGAGGATTCATTAAATACTCCGGTGGTTTGCGGAAACACTGAAGTTGAACTTACGAAAGTCAACTGCGTTACATTTTGCAATATTGCCTGTGAAACTAACCGCTTGATCCCTTCAACATAGTCTTCTTTGTTGCAACTGCCTGGTGGCAGATTAATGACCATCGCATCAACATTTAAAAGTGTCTCGGGTATTTCACCGTTTAAGACAAAGGGCAAAGAGGTAATGTGAGGTAACGGTTTTGCGTTTCTATTACTGCCGATAACCTGCCAGCCTTGCGCAATTAAAAATTCCGCAAGCGGTAATCCGAGCCAGCCTAACCCAATAATTGCCACACGTTTCATTTTTGCCTCAATAGAATTTAACAATCGAATGAATTTATCTGTTTTGCACAAATTTTTATTAGAATAGCATTAAATTTTGATTCGCTTCAATTTGCCTTAACAAATAACCGATAAACTAGGCGAAGTGAATAACAGGAGGAATGATGGAATTACTTGAGGCGATTAAGCAGCGTAAAACAATCAAATTATTTAATCGGAATGTCAAAATTCCCCGTGAGGAATTGAGCGAAATGTTAGCATTGGCTCAGCTTGCTCCGTCAAAAGCAAATCTTCAACCATGGCGTTTTGTGGTGGTGGATGAGCCGGCACAAAAGGACAAATTATTGGATATCGTCGCTTTTAACGGTCCGCCCTGTGAAAGTGCGTCGGCAGTGATATTGGTGTTAGCGGATTTGCAATATCACACATTATTAGAGCCGATTATTGATACGTCGATTGAAAAAGGTTGCTTACATCAAGGTTTTAAGCAACCCGGTTTGAATTTTATGAACCAAATGCATAGTGCGCTGAACGCACAGGATATTCGGGATCAGGTTTGTATCGATACCAGCCTTGCCGCCATGCAGTTGATGTTGATTGCAAAAGAAAAAGGTTATGATACCCATGCCATTGGCATTTTTGATAAAACCGCCGTGATGCAACGATTTGCGATCGATAGCGAACGTTATGTGCCGGTTATGTTGATTGCCATCGGTAAAGCGGCGGTTCCGCCGATTCCGAGCGCAAGGTTGGCATTGGACTACACCGTGTCGTGGAATAACGGAAACGGCTTTAAAGCATAACAATAGCGAGATCAAGCGGTAAGTTCTAATAGATTTTTTGCAAAAAATTGTTAGAATTTGCCGCTTTTTGCGTTTTACATAGAGGAGGAGTGATGTCGCATTCAGATATTGAATTAAAACAAAATATTTTTAGCAAAATTATTTTTGCCAGCCGTTGGTTACAGTTACCGATCTATTTAGGACTGATTGTGGTACAAGGCATTTATGCCTACAAGTTTTTGAAGTCATTATGGAATTTGGTGGTAAATCTGGGATCGATGGATGAAAACACGATCATGTTGACCGTATTAGGCTTAATTGATGTGGTGATGATTGCAAACTTGCTAATTATGGTGATCGTGGGCGGATATGAAACCTTTGTATCCCGTTTGAATGTTGATAACCATCCGGATCAACCGGAATGGTTGGATCACGTTAATGCTTCTGTGTTAAAAGTGAAATTATCGATGGCGATTATCAGCATTTCCTCGATCCATTTGTTGCAAACCTTTATCAACGCATCTAAATTGAGTTCCGAAACAATGATGTGGCAATTGTTGATTCACCTCGGTTTTATTTTTTCAGCAATCGGTGTTGCGTATACCGATAAATTGCTGAGTAACGTACATCATGCAAAACATTAACCTATTGCAATAATTTAGGCATAATTGCAAAAAATCGGTAGAATCTGACCGCTTGTATTTTTAAATAGGAACAAATTATGACCAAACATTATGACTATCTCGCCATTGGTGGCGGCAGCGGCGGTATCGCTTCAATCAACCGAGCGGCAAGTTACGGCAAAAAATGTGCCATTATTGAAGCAAAACATTTGGGCGGTACGTGCGTTAACGTCGGTTGCGTACCGAAAAAAGTGATGTTCTACGGCGCACAAATTGCCGAAGCCATCAATCATTATGCACCGGATTACGGCTTTGATGTGACGGTAAACAAGTTTGATTACGCCAAATTAGTTGAAAGCCGTCAGGCGTATATCGGACGTATTCACACTTCTTACAACAATGTGTTGGCAAAGAATAACGTGGATGTGTTAAACGGCTTCGGTAAATTTGTTGATGCGAAAACCATTGAAGTAAGCTATGCAGACGGTACAAAAGAGTTAGTCACGGCGGATCATATTTTGATTGCAACCGGCGGTCGCCCAAGCCGTCCTGCAATCAAAGGGGCGGAATACGGGATTGATTCCGACGGTGTATTTGCGTTAACCGAATTGCCAAAACGGGTCGCTGTGGCTGGTGCAGGTTACATTGCCGTTGAACTTGCAGGCGTATTAAACAGCTTAGGCGTTGAAACGCATTTATTCGTGCGCCAACACGCCCCAATGCGTAACCAAGACCCACTTATTGTTGAAACCCTTGTTGAAGTGTTAAATCAAGACGGCATTCAACTTCACACTCATTCCATTCCAAAAGAAGTGGTGAAAAATGCGGACGGCTCATTGACCTTTAAACTGGAAGACGGTCGTGAGCAAGAAGTCGATTGCTTAGTGTGGGCAATCGGTCGTGAGCCGGCAACGGATGTGATTAATCTTGCGGCAACCGGTGTGGCAACGAACGAACGTGGTTTTATCAAAGTCGATAAATTTCAAAATACTAATGTAAAAGGAATTTACGCCGTTGGCGATATTATTGAAGGCGGGATTGAATTAACGCCGGTTGCGGTAGCGGCAGGGCGTCGTTTATCTGAACGTTTATTCAATAACAAGCCGAACGAACATTTAGACTACAACCTTGTTCCGACCGTCGTGTTCAGCCACCCACCTATCGGCACAATCGGTTTAACCGAGCCACAAGCCGTGGAACAATATGGCGCTGAAAATGTAAAAGTATATAAATCTTCTTTCACACCAATGTACAGTGCAGTCACCCAACATCGCCAACCTTGCCGAATGAAACTGGTGTGTGTCGGCAAAGAAGAAAAAATCGTCGGTTTACACGGCATTGGTTTCGGGGTGGACGAAATGATTCAAGGCTTTGCCGTTGCGATCAAAATGGGCGCAACCAAAGCGGATTTCGATAACACCGTCGCCATTCACCCGACCGGTTCGGAAGAATTCGTGACTATGCGTTAATCTGTTTGCTGAAAGACAAGCGGTCGTTTTCGTTAGTAAATTTGCAAATTTTCTACTGAAAACGACCGCTTGTTATTTTACTCAATCCCCGCAATTTTGTGCGTTTGAATACTTAACTGCCAACGCGGTTTATTCGGACGCTGATTCAGTAAGCCAAGTTGGGTGATGGTTTCCAATATATTCATTACGCCGCTTTCTTCGCAAGGAGAGAGATAATAACGATCCGCGTTGATCGTATTTTCAATCTGTTCGCAAAAATCCTGCACATCGCCATCCACGACGATCCGTACTTCATGGGCAAAAGGAATATGATGTTTCAGATAGTTTTTTTGATACAGCCGCTTCGGGCTGGTGGCGATATAATCGATTTGCAACGGTACAGGTTTTAAGCCATTGGTTTCGATGGCAATAAAATAACCTTGTGCTTTCAGTTCGCTCAACAACAGCTCCAATTTCGGTTGAATAGTCGGCTCGCCGCCCGTAATGATGATATGTCGAGCGGTGAAGTTATTGACGATTTGCATAATTTCGCCAAGGGTTTTCGTTTCATAACGGTTGTAATCGGTATCGCACCAAGGACAAGCCAGATTGCATTTGCCGAAGCGGATAAAAATACTCGGCATGCCTGTGTTGAAGCCTTCGCCTTGTAGGCTTTCAAAGATTTCAACGATTCGATATTCGGTAGTTAACATAAGAGAGTGAAAATTTGCAAAAAATAGGCTAAAACCGACCGCTTGTCTTTACAGTTTTGAGGTTTGGTTCTATCCTGAAGATCGTTCATTTCAAGCCAACACATCATAGGAGTACCGCGTATGAAAATAGCAGTAGCAGGCGATCACGCCGGATTTGCCATGAAACAAGAAATCAAAGCCTTACTTGAAAAGCAGGGGCATGACGTCGTTGATTTCGGTCCTTTCAGCGAAGCATCCTGCGATTTACCCGATTTTATTTATCCCGCTTCCCTTGCCGTGAGCAAAGGTGAAGTCGATCGTGGGATTTTTATTGACGGTGTCGGTTACGGCAGCGCCATGATCGCCAATAAAATTTACGGGGTTTACGCGGCGATTTGCCAAGATCCGTTCTGTGCGGCATTGGCTCGTTCGCATTCCAATACGAATGTGTTGTGCCTTGGCGGAAAAATTATCGGCTCCGCCATCGCCCATGAGATTGTCAATACGTGGATGACGACCGATTATTTATCGGATAATCCGCGTTACACAACCCGTGTGGATAAAGTCGTCGCCATTGCCGAAAAGCATATTCGTCAAGACGTTTAAGCTTTCCGTATTACGCCGACGTATATTCACAATAGGACGTCGGCGTTTCCCATAAGCGAATCAAACTGACGGAGAGTCCTTCGGCGGTCAATGTATCGAAAATATATTTCGCCATCTGCTCCGCCGTTGTCCGAACAGGAATACCAAAGGTTTTGGAATCCAGAGAATCAAGCAGCCGGGCAACTTTGCATTCTTTTTCACTGGTCGTGTCATAAATAAAAGCGTGATCCATTTTGTCAAGAATATGCTGTTTCACGACCGCTTTCAGATCGCTGTAATCCATCACCATGCCCGATTTTGCTCCGTCGGCATGTAGTTCTCCTGAAATTTCGACTTGTAAGGTGTAGGTATGACCGTGCAAATTTTGACATTTGCCGTCGTGACCGTCCAACATATGTGCCATATCAAAGCTAAACTCTTTCGCAATCTTAAACACGGTGTTTTTCCTCTAAATATTCATTTAACCCTTTTTCGCGTAGTAGGCAGCTCGGACAAGTATGGCAACCGCCTTCCACACCGAGATAACAGGTGTGAGTATGTGCTTGGATATAGTCAAATACCCCTAATTGATCGGCTAACGCCCACGTTTCTTTTTTAGTCAGATACATCAGCGGCGTACGGATATTAAAATTATAATCCATCGCTAAATTGAGTGTCACATTCATCGACTTGATGAATATATCCCGACAGTCGGGATACCCGCTAAAATCCGTTTCGCATACACCGGTATAGATAGTCTGAATCCCTTGGCTTTTAGCATAAATAGCGGTATAGAGTAGAAAGAGAGCATTCCGCCCGTCAACAAAAGTATTCGGTGTCGAACCCGTTTGTTCGATTGTGGCTTGATCATCCATTAAGGCATTTGACGTAATCGCCTTGATCACGGAAGTATCAATAACGGTTTGCTTTACCCCGAGATCTTGAGCGATCCAGCGGGCTTTATCCAGCTCGATAGCGTGCCGTTGTCCGTATTGAAAGGTCACGACTTCGACATTCTCTTTGGCGAATTCCTGAATAGCAAGAAATAAGCAGGTGGTAGAGTCTTGTCCGCCTGAAAAAATGACGACGGCTTTTTTGTTTGCGTTCATATGTGTTCCTTAGTTTTTTTGCGTGGGAGGTTTGCGAACCACGATGAATAAACAAGCGGTACGATTTTGCAAAATGTTTACAGAATCGTACCGCTTGCAAGGAAGGCATTATAATGATTTTAACTGAATTTGCGATTTTTTTCTTTTTATTATTCACCAATATGAAATAGTTAATCAATAAAATTATTATTTATCAAATTTGTGAAGATAGTATAATGCACGCCATCAAGAGCGATGTGATGAATAACTCGCAATGTTTAACCAAAAACAAAAGGATAACGATATGAAAAAAGTAGCAAATGTTTATACTGCACCGGCAAAACATTGGGTCGGTAATGGTTTCCATGTACAATCTATGTTTACTTACAACGATACGGATAAAAATTTAGATCCGTTTTTAATGATGGACTACAACCCGCCTCGTCATTTTGACGGTGGACGTAAATCGGATTTTCGTGGCGTCGGCGAGCACCCGCACCGTGGTTTTGAAACCGTTACGATTGCGTATCAAGGCGAAGTGGCGCATGCCGACTCTTACGGCGGTGGCGGTATTATCGGTACCGGTGATGTGCAATGGATGACCGCAGGCTCCGGCGTGATGCATGAAGAGTTTCATTCAGAGCGTTTCTCTAAAGAAGGCGGTATGTTTGAAATGGTGCAACTTTGGGTTAATTTACCGAAAGCACATAAAATGACGACACCGAAATATCAAGCGATTAAATCGACAGAGATTCCGGTTGTGCAATTGGATGATAATGCCGGTATCGCCCGCATCATTGCGGGAGAATTGGCAAGTACATCCGGTGCAGCGAGTACGTTCACGCCGATTAATATGTGGGATGTCGTAATGAATGCCGGTAAAACTCACACATTTGCCGTGCCGGAAAGCCATAATCTCGTGATTTTAGTATTAGACGGTACCGTGCAAATCAATGGTGAAGAAATTGCGCGCCGTGGTGAGTTGGTCACTTTTGAAAGAGGTGGGGCGGATGTCCGAATCGAGTCAAACAACGAATCAAAATTGTTGATTCTTACCGGCGAGCCGATCAACGAGCCGATTGTCGGATACGGTCCGTTCGTGATGAATACGGAAGCGGAAATTGTCCAAGCCATGCGAGATGTGCAAAGCGGTAAGTTTGGTCAAATCGCAAGATAAAAACAAGCGGTCAGATCTTTTTTGATATTTACAAATTCAAAAAGATCGCCGCTTTTTGTCGTTTAAATAGCCGTTTTGGATCAAATTTCAGCAAAAGATCCTTTTTTTCAAAAATTTTGCAAAAATCGCTTGCGCGGAATTCTAAAATCTCTATAATGCGCCCCACACAACGACGCACTGTTGTGAAGTGATTAAATTAAACAGTGCGTCGTTGTGTGGGGCGCATTATAGAGATTTTAGAATTCCGCGCAAGCGATTTTTGCAAAATTTTTGAAAAAAAGGATCTTTTGCTGAAATTTGATCCAAAACGGCTA
>NZ_JBGXYA010000012.1:0-13739 GCF_041814905.1 Glaesserella sp.
ATGGCGTCCCTACTTTTGCATGGAAATAATTGATTATGCGTATAACGGATTAATACGATCTACATTTAAACCGAATTTCGCAATTGCATCTGCAACGACTTTTCTGTCGATAGTGCCTTCGTTCGCTAATTGGGTTAATGCCGCTACCACAACATAACGCTCATCAACTTCGAAGTGTTCACGTAAATTTGCACGACTGTCCGAACGACCGAAACCGTCCGTACCTAACACTTGATAGTGTTTGCTTGGTACGAATGCACGGATTTGATCCGCATAGACTTTCATATAGTCAGTTGATGCAACGGTCGGTAAATCTTTTAATACCTGTGCGACATAAGGAACACGAGGTGTTTCCGTTGGGTGTAAGAAGTTCCAACGTGCCGCATCGTTACCTTCACGGGCTAATTCATTGAATGAAGGTGCAGAGAAGACATCTGCGGTTACACCATATTCATTTGCAAGGATTTGTGCCGCTTCACGCACATGACGCATGATTGCACCTGAACTTAACAATTGAACGTGGCCTTTACCTTTACCCTCAACCGTTTCAAATTTGTATAAACCTTTACGAATACCTTCTTCCGCACCTGTAGGCATTGCCGGTTGTTCGGTAATTTCATTTAATGTAGTAAGGTAATAGAACACATCTTCTTGTTTCTCACCGTACATACGGTTGATACCGTCTTGAACGATAACGGCAACTTCAAAGGCAAATGCCGGATCGTAAGTGATACAGTTCGGGATAACACCGGCTTGAATATGGCTGTGACCGTCTTCGTGTTGTAAGCCCTCACCGTTTAAGGTTGTACGACCTGATGTACCACCGATCATAAAGCCACGAGCTAATTGGTCACCGGCTAACCACATCATATCGCCAACACGTTGGAAGCCGAACATGGAGTAGTAGATGAAGAACGGGATCATCGGTTGGTTGTTCACGGAGTATGAAGTTGCTGCGGCAACCCAAGATGCGGTTGCACCTAACTCGTTAATACCCTCTTGTAACACTTGACCGTCTGTTGCTTCACGGTAGTAAGCCACTAAATCACGGTCTGACGGCACATAGTTTTGACCGTGAGGGTTATAAATACCGATTTGACGGAATAAACCTTCCATACCGAAGGTACGCGCTTCATCCGCAATGATTGGCACGATGGTTTGACCGATATTTTTATCTTTTAATAAGATATTTAATACACGAGAGAATGCCATTGTGGTTGAAATGCCACGCGGTTGTGCATCTAATAATGCTTGGAACTCTTCCAATGCAGGAACTTTATACTCTACGGTAAATTTCGGTTTACGCGCCGGTAAATAGCCGTTTAACTCTTTACGGCGACCGTGTAAGTAGTTGTACTCTTCTGAACCTTCCGGGAAAGTCACATATTCTAAATTTTCTACTTGTTCGTCCGTTAATGGTAAGTGGAAATAGTCACGGAAGCCTTTTAAGCTATCTAATGACATTTTTTTCGATTGGTGAGCCGTGTTTTTACTTTCCGCTTCAGGGATTTTATAGCCTTTTACTTGGTGAGCTAAGATAACCACCGGTTTATTTGAACGTTTGGCACGTTCAAAGGCAGCGTACATTTTCTCTGAATCGTGCGCACCGCGGCGTAATTTCCAAATCTCATCGTCTGTCATATCAGCAACTAATGCCGCTGTTTCAGGATAACGACCGAAGAAATGTTCACGCACATAAGCGCCGTCTTTAGATTTGAAGGTTAAGTAGTCACCGTCAACGACTTCCATCATTAATTGTGCTAATTTGCCCGACGTATCTTTGGCAAATAATTTATCCCAGTTGCTGCCCCATAAGACTTTGATCACTTCCCAACCGGCACCGGTAAATAAACCCTCTAACTCTTGAACAATTTTACCGTTACCGTTTACCGGGCCGTCTAAACGTTGCAAGTTACAGCTAATAACGAAAATCAAGTTGTCTAATTTCTCACGACCCGCAACGGTTAATGCACCTTTAGACTCGATCTCATCCATCTCACCGTCACCTAAGAAAGCATAAACGGTTTGACCGGAGGTATCTTTAATACCACGATTATTTAAATATTTTAAAAAACGCGCTTGATAAATCGCATTGACCGGACCTAAACCCATTGATACCGTTGAGAATTGCCAATATTCAGGCATTAATTTAGGGTGAGGATATGAAGATAAACCATCGACAAAAGCTTCTTGACGGAAATTATCTAATTGCTCTGCAGTTAAACGACCTTCTAGGAAAGAACGTGCATAGATACCTGGCGCAGCATGACCTTGAGAATAAACTAAGTCACCACCGTCTTTATCCGTTGCAGCTTTAAAGAAGTGGTTAAAACATACTTCATACATGGTTGCAGCAGATTGGAAGGTTGAAATGTGTCCACCAAGATCCAAATCTTTCTTCTGGCTACGTAACACCATTGCAATCGCATTCCAACGTACAGCGGAGCGAATACGACGTTCGATTGCATGATCACCCGGATAGGCAGGCTGCTCTGAAACCGGAATCGTGTTTACATAATCCGTCGAGACACCTGACGGAAGGCTTACGCCTTGAGTGCGAGCATGTTGCATCACTTGTTGAATAATAAATTGTGCACGCTCCGCACCTTCTTCTTTAACAAGAGAATTCACTGAATCTAACCATTCTTGCGTTTCGAATGGATCTACGTCATGAGCTAACAAATCTGACATAGTCTTTTCCTTTTTTATGTGAGTGGATAAAAACAAGGCGACACTCCGCCTTATCGTTTGCTGAAATAGTATACAAGAAAAAGCACAAAACTTGCGGAAAGTCAAAAATAAAGCCTTTTACTTATTTATCTTTCAACGCAGTTTTGTGTTTAATTTGTTAATATCTACTTGATTTTCAAGAAAATTTTATCAATTTATAAAATATGTTGAAAAATTGTAGATAAATTTGGAGTCAAGATAACAAAATCAGCCAATCTTGTCCATTTTTACTCGGTATAAAATCCGACGTGCAACTAAAGGCAACCTTATATTATTTAAGGTAATCGGTTGCTTTTTATGATATCCTTCGCGGGCTATTTTTATCAAAATATAAAGGTTATGAAAATGTTACAAAAAGCAGAGATTGCCATTGTTATGGGCTCAAAAAGCGATTGGTCTACTATGTCCGAGGCAGTTCAAATTCTTGAACAATTTGATTTGCCTTACCATGTTGAAGTGGTTTCCGCACATCGAACGCCGGACAAACTGTTTAGCTTTGCCGAAACCGCTGAACAAAACGGCTATAAAGTGATTATTGCCGGTGCCGGTGGCGCGGCGCATCTGCCGGGTATGATTGCGGCGAAAACGATTGTGCCGGTGCTGGGTGTACCGGTTAAAAGCTCAATGTTGAGTGGCGTAGATAGCCTTTATTCTATCGTACAAATGCCCAAAGGTATTCCGGTCGGAACACTTGCGATCGGTCCTGCCGGCGCAGCCAATGCCGGGTTATTAGCGGCTCAAATTTTAGCGGCGTTTAATCCGGAATTGGCAAAAAAACTTCACCAATTCCGTCGCCAACAAACCCAAACAGTATTAGATAATCCGGATCCACGTATTTAAATGAGTAAAAAATTATTAATCTTACATACCGGTGGTACGATCTCTATGAGTGAAGGGGAAGACGGTAAAGTCTCCCCTTCTGACAACAATCCGTTGTTAACAGCCTTAGAAAAACTCAACCACCCTGCACAGCTTTTCCAAGAAGCCGTATTGCACGTGCCGTCGCCACATATCACATTGGTGCATTGGCAGTTATTAAAAGATCGTATTGAAAAAGCCGTAATTGATGAGCAGTTTGACGGCATCGTGATTACTCACGGCACAGACACACTTGAAGAAACCGCCTATTTCCTTGATTTAGCCTTGAAAGTGAATGTTCCCGTTGCAATTACCGGGGCAATGCGTTCGAGTAACGAATTAGGCTCTGACGGTTTAATTAACCTACAAAGTGCCATTTTGGTGGCATTAAGTGAAGAAAGCCGTGATAAAGGCGTATTGGTGGTAATGAATGATGAAATCCACAACGCCAAATTCGTCACCAAAACCCACACCACCAACGTTGCCACCTTCCAAACACCAACCTTTGGACCTTGTGGCTTAGTCACGAAAAACCGTGCAATTTATTTCCAACATCTGACCGCTTACGAACGCTTCCCGATTGACCATTTAGAAAAAGCGAACATTCAGCTCATCAAAGCCTATGTCGGCATGGATAGCTTCCTGCTTGAACAACTGGCTCAAAGCCGTTGTGATGGCGTAGTAGTTGAAGCCTTAGGGGCAGGAAACTTACCGCCATCTTGTCTAGCGGGGATTTCCGCCCTATTAAATGCAAATATCCCTGTGGTGCTGGTTTCCCGTGCCTTTAACGGTATTACACAGGACGTTTACGACTATCTCGGTGGCGGTAAACAGCTTAAACAGCAAGGCGTAATTTTCACTCAAGGTTTGAGCGGGCAAAAAGCACGGATTAAGTTAATGGTTTTGTTGAATCAAACGTTGGAAAAACCGTTGGCAGAATACTTTTAGTTTTGATCGCACAAGCGCTTTCGCTTGTGCTTTTTTATTCATACAAGCGGTCACTTTAATGCCATTTTTTGCAAATTTTTAACTAAAACTGACCGCTTGTAATAGGCATATATCATATTATTTGAGGCAACTATGCAAAAAAGCACACTCTATCCCCCAATTTATGTTCTCGGTAACGGGCAACTTGGCAGAATGTTACGTTATGCCGGTATGCCGTTAGATATTGAGGTTCAGCCGCTCGCTTTTGACGATCCCGTTTTTAATATTGCCGAAAACAGCTTAATTACCGCTGAAATCGAACGTTGGACAGAAACGCCTTTAACTACCCTACTTAGTAATCACAAGAACTTCGTTAATCTTTCTGTTTTTGGACAACTCGCCGACCGTTTTACCCAAAAATCACTGCTCGATCATCTAAATCTCTCTACATCGCCTTGGCAGCTATTAAGTTCCCCAGAGCAATGGCAACAAGTCTTTGAAAACATTGGCGAAAAAGTGGTGGTAAAACGTCGTACAGGGGGCTATGACGGACGTGGACAGTGGATTGTCACTAAAGATAATGTCGAGCAAATTACCCCAGACTTATTTGGTGAAGTGATTGCAGAAAAATTTATTCCCTTTGACGGCGAAGTCTCCTTAGTTGGTGCAAGATTCCGTAATGGTGAAACCCGTTTCTACCCCGTGACTCATAATTTACAACAAAATGGCATTTTACGTTACAGCGTTGCGGATATTACGCTACCACATCAGCAAATATTCCAACAACAAGCAGAAAAAATGCTTTCGGCGATTATGCACGAACTGAATTATGTTGGCGTGATGGCAATGGAATGCTTTGTGGTAGGTGAAAAACTGCTGATTAATGAACTCGCACCGCGAGTACATAACAGCGGACATTGGACGCAGTTGGGCTGTTCAATCAGTCAATTTGAATTACATTTGCGTGCATTACTTGATTTACCAACCCCTGAGCTCAAACCAATCGCTCCAAGCGTAATGGTGAATTTAATTGGGATCGAACATAATAGTGAATGGCTCGATATTCCATTCAGCCAGTTGCATTGGTATGGTAAAGAAGTCCGTGTAGGTAGAAAACTTGGGCATATCAATGTATGCCATACGGATAAAGCCGTGATGGTTGATAGCCTGCAAAAACTCAAGCCTTATTTGACGGAAGATTTCTATTCAGGGTTAGATTGGGTGATTGAAAAGCTAAAATAGGCGGTTAATTTAAGCTATTTTATGATGGACGTGAATGCAACATTATTATATCTCGTTAGCCTGTTCACGCGGTTATTTTGCAAAAAATACGTCCAAACAGACCGCTTGTTCCTTTATTATAAAGCGAACAACCCGCTCAATAAACTCCTGATCAGATTTAAGGAAAACGATGTTGAATAATCGAAAACTGATGTGGCTTCTCGCCTTTACCGCCGCTTCCATCATTATGTTAACCGGCGGTTTGCGCATGTCATTAGGACTTTTTGTACAACCGCTACTCAATACTACGACACTCACCATTGCCAATATCAGTTTAGCCATGGCGACGTGCCAATTAATGTGGGGAGTGGCGCAGCCGGTATCCGGAGCGTTATCCGATCGTTTTGGTCCTTACCCGGTACTGTTTTGGGGAACATTGATTTTAGTTATCGGCTGTATTGCAATGCCGTTGTTGATTTCGGATTGGGGATTAATTCTCACATTAGGGATCTTAATTGCATTTGGCACTGGAGCTGGCAGTTTTTCGATTTTAATGAGTATTGTCAATAATCGGGTTGCAGCCGATATGCGCGGAGTTGCTTCCGGTATCATCAATGCCGGTAACTCTTTCGGACAGTTCATTTTTGCCCCCTTCATTCAATTTCTCATTTTAACCCCTTTTATCGGTTGGCAAGGGGCGATGTTTATCTTAGCCGGGATCAGTTTATTGGTTCTTCCGCTTTCCCGTTGGCTTGCCGGAAGTAAACCATCTCAGCCGATACAAAGCGCTCAACAGGCACATCAAACGGATCAACCGCTTTCACAAGCCGTCAAATCCGCCTTTAAAAATCCAAGTTACTTATTGATACATTTAGGTTTTTTCACTTGCGGTTTCCATATCGCCTTCTTAGTGACTCATTTGCCGACAGAAATCAAGTTATTTGGTATGCATGCTCAAGTAGCTTCTTGGACATTGGCTTTGATCGGTTTATCTAATATATTCGGGAGTTTATTTATCGGATGGTGTGTCGGACATTGGCGTAGCAAATATATTTTATTTTGGATGTATGGTTCACGAGTCGTGTTAATTGCGCTCTATTTGCTCTCGCCAAAAGAGCCCATGACATTTTATTTGTTCGCTATTGGCCTTGGTTTTACTTGGCTTGGTACGGTTCCGCCTACTGCGGCGACTGTCGGCAAACTATTCGGTGTACGTTATCTCGCTACCTTGTTCGGTTTGACTTTATTAAGCCACCAAATCGGCGCCTTTTTTGGCGCCTATTTCGGTGGTTTAATCATTTCTCAACACGGTAACTATGAATGGATGTGGTATGCGGATATGCTACTTGCCGGTTTGGCTGCGGTACTCTGTCTACCCATCAAAGAAGCCAAAATAGTCCGATTAAAAAGTGCGTGAGGCAGTATCGCTCTCCGTGGATGCTTGAAATATGGCTGTCAATTACCCTAAAATTCACTTAAATTAAACAACAAGCGGTGAGTTTGAAACGAAAATTTGCAAATTAATGGCTAAAACTCACCGCTTGTATTTCATTAAATCAAAATATTATTGTTTACCGGCTTCAATCTGAATATTGATTTTCACATCTTTTGTCATTCCGACATCAACAAGATAATTTACCCCCCACAGCGTTCTGTCGATGGTGGTACTGAAATCGCCTCCGCAGACTTCTGTTTTCAGCATTGGGCTGTCATAACAGTTGAATTTATCCGCTTTCAACGTGACCGGATGGGTTTTACCTAAAATAGTTAGCTCACCGGTTACGTCTGTCACTTTGCCACCGTCAAATTTGAAATTTTTGGAAACAAAACGAATCTGAGGGGATTTAGCTTCATCTAATAAATCCGCTGATTTTAAATGTTGCGTAAATTCAGCACTACTACTTTGCAAACTGCTAACCGGAATAACCAAGTCAACGCTACCGGTTTGCTTTTTCGGGTCAAATTCGAGAGTGCCGTTTAATCCATAAAAACCACCGACATTGGAACTGGTTCCAAAATGGTCAATTTCAAAACGGGCATTGGTATGAAATGGATCAATCTTATAGGTCGCGGCTGTTGCATTCGCTGCAAAACCGGCTAATACTGCGGTAAATAGCAATTTTTTCATAATAACTCCTTAAAAACGATGGTTGCTCAAACGAATGATTTATAGAGTTTAACGTTTTTTTAACAGAAAAAAATCTATTTATCATGAAAAAATCTTTTTACTTAAAGTAAATAATCGCAATAGATTTTGCGATAACATTTGCAAAAAATAGGGCGAAACTGACCGCTTGTAAGCAATAAAAAAGCAGCGAACAACGCTGCTTTTATGTATAAAATGAAAAATGTCTTAAGAAAGATATTTCGCTTTTAATTCTTTTACAACCGCTTTTTGTTGAGCATTCAACTCTTTCGTCATTGGTTCACGGCAGTAACCTGCTTGTACGCCTTCTTCTTCCAATAAACCTTTGATAGTTTGATATAAACCGTTACCTAAAATACCTTCGATTAAATCGTTAGTCACATTTTGAATTTCAAGCGCTTCTTTGATTTTGCCTTGTTGTGCTAATTCAAAAATTTGACGTGCGCGGATACCGTTGACATTGAAGGTACTGCCGATTGCACCATCTACACCTAATACCGTTGCAGGTAACATCATCTCATCAAAACCTGCATAGATTAAGTGGTTCGGGAATGCTTTGCGTAAACGTTCTAACAGATAGAAATCGCCTGCGGTGAATTTCACACCAATGATTTTTTCATTTTGGAACAGTTCTGCAAATTGTGAAACACCGATGTTTACCCCTGTTAAGAATGGGATAGAATAAACAATCATTTTGTTACCTGTTTCACGAATGATAGTTTCGTAGAAGTTTTTAATTTCTGCGAAGCTGAATTTGTAGTAGAACGGTGTTACTGCAGATAAGCTGTCATAGCCTAATTCTGTTGCATATTTACCAAGTTCTACCGCTTCTTTTAAGTTCACGCTACCCACTTGAGCGATTAATGCAATGTCATCTTTCGCTTCATCTTTTGCGATACGGAAGATCTCTTTTTTCTCTTCCGTTGAAAGCATAAAGTTTTCACCGGTTGAACCACCTACATACAAGCCATCAACTTTCATTTTGTCGATGTTGTAACGAACGATTTGGCGTAAACCTTTTTCGTTGATTGTGCCGTCTGCATTAAAAGAGACTAATAATGCACTGAAAATACCTTTTAAATTTTTCATCTGTTTTTCCTTAAGAAAAGTAAGTCAAAGAAAGTAAACACTATGATTTGCTAATTTTTTAGTCAATCATAGTGCTTGTTATTATTTAATTCGTTGTTCCAAAATGACATTTAATGTTTTTTGTTTTTGTTGAATGGCTTTATCCGGATCGGCCTTTACCAACAAGGCGTAAATTAAATCAAGTACAAATAATTGGGTCATTTTGGTACCGATTGAATCACCTTGCATATGTCCTTGTCGATTACCGTTAATAAGCACGTAATCCGCAGCATTCGTAATCGGAGAACGAAGATTATGCGTAATCGCAACGGTTGTCGCTTCATTTTCACGGGCAATATGTAATGCTTTGGTGGTTTCTTCAGAATAGCCGGAATGGCTGATACCAATAACCATATCTCCTTTTTTAAGCAAAGCCGCCTGCATATACATAAAGTGATTATTAGTTACTGCATCGGTTTGTAAGCCGATGCGCATCAGTTTATGTTTAGCATCCTCCGCCGTTACACCTGATGAACCCACACCAAACAGAAAAATTCGTTTCGCTTTGCGCAGTTCTCCGACAACTTTTTCAAGCTCGTGAAAATCAAGTAAATTAATGGTTTCGGTAATCACATTGCTTAACGTCGCCTGCAACTTAATTGCAATTTCACGCGGCGTATCGGTTTCAGCAACATCGGTATCCAATAGCACACTACTCTCTTTTTCTTGAGTGGCCAGTTCGATAGCAAGATCCAATTTAAAATCCGTGTAACCTTTAAAACCTAAGGTTCGACAGAAACGGATAAAAGTCGCTTCGCCGACATCTAATTGGTGTGCGACTTCAGATAACGAACATTGGCTTAACAGATCCGGCTGAGATAAAATTGCATTAGCAATTTTCTTCTCGGTTTTAGTTAGGCTGTTTTGTAATGCGCCTATCGTATCAAGGATTTTTCCATGGGCAGACATACTTAGCCTCCTAGTAGCTCCACAGGCACTTTAACCACAAGCTTTTTAAGTAATTTATCAGAGTTCACGGAATTGCCAGGTTTGTGCGGTTCGTACGGAAGAAAAATAGCAAACATATTCGGGAAAAGCATTAACTCATTTTTATGTTCAATTGCCGGTGTAAGCTGGTAGTCATCTTCATCACGATATTCATCATATTGTGAAAGATTAGGTTGACTTAATCCGTATTCAATCATCTCTTCACCTGAAATTAACAATTGAATATCAATAAACTTACGGTGTAATTCTGCTTTTTTCCCATCCGCCGGACTTGTTTCAAACTCCATGACATTCATTCTCACTCCATCTTCCAAATCTTGCCAACCTAACGGAAGATTAACGAGATCGAGAGTTTTTAATTTTGCACATAATCTGGCAAAAACCGGAGGTAGTGAGTTTGCGTAATCTTCGCGGGATAAATCACCTAATAACATTAAAGCCCCCTAGAATGAAACCCATACATCTTGATATGAGTTATTTGCTCCATAAAAAATATTACTAAAAGAAGATATACTCCATAGATTAAAGTTTTCTGCCGGGAATAACAAGACATAAACAAAAAAAATGAGAAGTAGATCAAAAATTTTTTCAAAAGAAGACAAAAAAACCACTTTTAGCGTGGTTTTCAAGGTGTTTAAGTGGTTGTTAGATGATTTTTAATAAAAAATCTTGCTCCGAAAGTAACTTTTTTTCTTCATCTAAATCCGCTGAAATCAGTGGATTTTTTGCTAAAAAATCGGAGTCAAATTGAAGCGTCCACTCCAAATTCACAATAATCAAAGAAAGATTAGCCGGAATCGCCGTCGCCTGACGTGAACGATTAAGCAATACCGCTAGACGAAATAAACGCAATAATGTTAATACATCACGATATTGAAAACGATTTATACCGCGAATATCGCTACGCTTGAATCCCTTTATATGATGACGCATTAACATTGCCAAGAGATTTTGCTGTTCAAAATCAAAGCCCGGTAAATCACGATTAGCAATAATATACGCAGAATGGCGCTGTACTCCCTTATGATTGATACAAATACCAACCTCATGCAATAAACTCGCCCACTTTAGAATAGAACGCAATTCACCGATTTGCTGCCTATTTTTCCAAATTTTAACTTGGTCAAATAATTTTAGCGCGGTATCGCGCACACGATTGGCTTGTTGCTGGTCGATATTGAATTGCTCTGCCAACGCCTCCGCCGTACGTTGGCGAATATCACCGACTTGAAAGCTCTTTTCCCAACCGTACATCACACCTTCACGTAACGCCCCGTCGGAATAACGCATACTTTGGATATGGAAGGTATGAAATAACGCAAGTAAAATCGCCAATCCCGGCACCAATATATCTGCACGCTCTTCAATTAATCCTTTAATATCCACTGCATTAAGCGAATTAAATTCCAAACATTTATCAATAATAATTCGCAAACGTTCTTCAGTAATTGCGCCGTCACGATAACCGTTAGCCATTAATACTTTGCTTACTGTTTTAATGGTACCGGAAGAACCCAATACATGTTGCCAGCCTAATTCACGATATTCCCAAGCAAGATCTTCAATTTTTTCCATTGCTGCCTGATAAGCACTATCAAAATAAGTGCGGTTTAATTCGCCCTGTGGAAAATAGCGTTTGGCAAAACTTACACATCCCATGTGGCGACTTTGTGCGATAAGCGGTTTAAAACCATCACCAATAGTCATTTCCGTCGAACCGCCGCCGATATCGACCACAAACTTGCGCCCTTTCTCAGGTTGTGTATGGCTGACACCGGAATAAATTAAACGTGCTTCTTCCTGACCGGTAATAATTTGGATCGAATAAGGAAAAACTTTTTTAGCTTGCGTTAAAAAGTCCGCATTATTGACCGCACGACGTAACGTGTAAGTACCAACCACTTTGACATTATCAGGATCAAATCCTTTCAAACGTTTAGCGAATAATTCCAAACATGCCACACCTCGCTCAATGGCTTCTTGACTCAATACTCGATTTTCATCTAAGCCGTCAGCTAAACGCACACGACGCTTGATTCGGGAAAGTATTTGAATAGTTCCATTAACAATACGTGCCACAATCATATGAAAACTATTTGATCCTAAGTCAATCGCAGCAAATTCACGTGGTAAATGCGGGTCAGGTTGCATATAAAAACGCCTTTGATTTTTGTTGAAAATAAATTAAACGGCGAGAGTTTAACATTTTTTTTAATAAAAAGAATTTGCAGTCGATAATAATTCCATAGTTTAAATTCCAATTATTTTAGTCGTTTCATCCTAAAAAAAACGATTCCTCCCTTATATTTACTACACTTTTCTAGTAGAATGCCGAACGTTTTTTCTAAGAAAAGCTATGATTAATTTGAGGTACATCATGTCACAATTTCCAACAATTTCGGACATCCTATCTGGTAAAGTTGCCGTAGGCGAAGAAGTTTCTGTGCGTGGTTGGGTGCGCACCCGCCGCGACTCCAAAGCAGGTTTATCTTTTTTGGCCGTGTACGACGGTTCTTGTTTTGACCCAATCCAAGCGATCATTAATAACGATATTGCAAACTACGAAAATGAAGTATTACGTTTAACCGCAGGCTGTTCTGTGATTGTAACCGGTGTGATTGTTGAATCGCCAGCCGAAGGACAAGCGGTCGAATTACAAGCAAAATCTGTTGAAGTCGTAGGTTGGGTTGAAGATCCTGATACTTATCCGATGGCAGCCAAACGCCACTCTATTGAATACTTACGCGAAGTGGCTCACTTACGCCCGCGCACAAACTTAATCGGTGCCGTTGCCCGTGTACGCCACTGTTTAGCACAAGCTATTCATCGTTTCTTCCACGAACAAGGTTTCTACTGGGTTGCAACCCCGTTAATTACCGCATCAGATACAGAAGGTGCAGGTGAAATGTTCCGTGTTTCGACCTTAGATTTAGAAAACTTACCGCGTGGTGAAGACGGTAAAGTCGATTTCAGCCAGGATTTCTTCGGTCGTGAATCTTTCTTAACCGTATCCGGTCAATTAAACGGCGAAACCTATGCCTGTGCATTAAGCAAAGTCTATACGTTCGGTCCGACATTCCGTGCAGAAAACTCAAACACAACCCGTCACTTAGCCGAGTTCTGGATGGTTGAGCCTGAATTTGCGTTTGCAACCTTAGCGGATAATGCAAAACTGGCTGAAGATATGTTGAAATATGTGTTCCGTGCAGTACTTGAAGAACGTAAAGATGACTTAAAATTCTTTGAAAAACATGTTGATAACACGGTCATCAGCCGTTTAGAGAACTTTATTAATTCAGACTTCGCTCAAATTGACTATACCGATGCGATTGAAGTCTTGCTCAAATCAGGTAAAAACTTTGAATTCCCGGTTGAATGGGGTATTGACCTCTCTTCTGAACACGAACGTTTCCTTGCAGAGGAATATTTCAAATCTCCTGTCGTGGTGAAAAACTATCCGAAAGACATTAAAGCGTTCTATATGCGTTTAAATGATGACGGTAAAACCGTAGCGGCAATGGACGTATTGGCCCCGGGAATCGGTGAAATCATCGGTGGTTCACAACGTGAGGAGCGTTTGGACGTGTTAGACAAACGCATGGTAGAAATGGGCTTAAATCCTGAAGATTATTGGTGGTATCGTGATTTACGTCGTTACGGTACCGTGCCGCACTCAGGCTTTGGTTTAGGCTTTGAGCGTTTAATCGTCTATGTCACCGGTTTACAGAATATTCGTGAGGTCATTCCATTCCCACGCGCACCGCGTAATGCGAATTTCTAA
>NZ_JBGXYA010000013.1:0-46611 GCF_041814905.1 Glaesserella sp.
AAAACCTGTAACATCGTGTTAGAAGAATCTAACCAACTTTGGATTCCACAAGTGAAAAACTGGCGCTTAAACGAACGTCACTACGGTGCGTTACAAGGTTTGGATAAAAAAGCGACCGCCGAGCAATATGGTGATGAGCAAGTTCACATTTGGCGCCGTTCTTATGACATTTCTCCGCCGGATTTAGATCCGAACGATCCGAATTCCGCACATAACGACCGCCGTTATGCGCACCTTCCGAAAGATGTTGTGCCGAATGCGGAAAACTTGAAAATCACCTTAGAGCGCGTATTACCTTTCTGGGAAGATCAAATCGCACCGGCGTTGTTATCCGGTAAACGCGTTTTAGTCACCGCACACGGTAACTCATTACGTGCATTGGCAAAACATATCATCGGCATTTCCGATGAAGAAATCATGGATTTCGAGATCCCGACCGGCCAACCGTTAGTGTTGAAACTGGATGACAAATTGAATTTCATTGAGAAATTCTATTTATAATTGATGTTCAATGAACGCCCGGCTTACTTGCCGGGCGTTTTTTTATGGTACAAGCGGTCATTTCTTGGCAAAAGTTTGCAAATCCGCTATACTCGCCCGCCTGAGTCGGTCAGACAATCGCTGGTTTATTGAAGCCCTTAACCGTTCGCAAGAACGACCTAGCGGGACAAGTAAACGAGAGGAAAGTCCGAGCTACACAGGGCAGAGTGCCGGATAACGTCCGGGAGGCGTGAGCCTACGACCAGTGCAACAGAGAGCAGACCGCCGATGTACGCAAGTGCAGGTAAGGGTGAAAGGGTGCGGTAAGAGCGCACCGCGTGAGTGGTAACATGTCACGGCACGGTAAACTCCACTCGTAGCAAGACCAAATAGGAATCCAACGAGTTGCCCGCTTGGGATTCGGGTAGGTTGCTTGAGCGGCTGAGTAATCAGTCGCCTAGAGGAATGATTGTCCGCGACAGAACTCGGCTTATCGATCGACTCAATTTATTTTAAACAGCGAACAGAACTTTCTGTTCGCTTTTTTGTATTTATAATATCGATCAAAGTAGGATCACATTCGACAAACCGGCTATATGGCTGTACTGAATCAATGAATATGTCTATGAAAAAAATCTTTTTAACGCTATTGGGTTTACTTATTGCAAATGCCACCTCGGCACATCCTCATTCATTTTTAGATATGAAAAATAAAGTGCTGATTCATCAAGATAAACTGGAAGGTTTTGAAATGAGTTGGATGCTGGATGAAATCACATCGGCGGAATTGATTTATGAAATTTCGGTAAGCGATAATAAAGACGACGCCGTGAAAAAGATCACCCAAGAATTGAATCGGTCGGCGGTGGATGCGCACTATTTCAGTGAGCTGTATGATGAAAAAGATCAGCCGATCAAATTTAAAGCTCAGCCGACAACACCGAGGATTGAAGTGAAAAATAACCGAGTGATCTACCATTTTACGTTATCCTTAGCCACGTCTCAGAATGTTGCGGGCAGATCGTTCAGGTTGTTTACTTTTGAGCCGAGCTATTATTTATCGATGTCTTACGAACAACCGCAAGATGTAACCAGTACGCCGCAATCTTTATGTGAAGTGGCGATGACCGAACCTAAAGTCAGCCAATCATTGCGCCTTTATGCCTCAAAATTGGATAAAACCGAAACGCCGGATATGCCGGACAGTGGCAGTTTTTCCCTTGGCGCACAATTTGCTCAAAAAGTGAGTATTGTATGCAAATAAGGCTGAAACAGAGTTTACTGTTGTTATTGGTAATTGGGGTAGGTTGGGGGTTTTTCCGGCTTTATCCTTATCTGTTATTTCAAGTCAGTGAATGGCAACGTAGCTTTAATTTGGAGTTATCGGCTTCACTGCGTGCACTAAAAGAAAATAACCAACAAGCAGGTTTGAGCTTGATGGCAATAAGCTTTCTTTATGGCGTTTTCCATGCTGTCGGTCCGGGACACGGTAAGTTTGTGTTGACCAGCTATCTTTCTTTAGAAAAAACGAAATTACCTAAAGCGATGAAAATTACGCTGTTATCGGCCTTGGTTCAAGGTTTAGTCGCAATTAGCTTGGTGACGGTGATTGTGGTGTTGTTTACGTTATCCCGTAGTTATTTCAATTTGACATTAAAATGGGTAGAGCGCGGTAGTTTTATTATTATGATGTTGTTTGGTGCTTATTGGTGCTATCAAGCGGTCAAAACTTTATTACCTAAAAAGAAAAAGCGCTTACAGATCAAGTCTATATCATTCTCGCCGAGCGACCTGTCTATTCAGCGGACACAACTGCACCAACACTCGGAAAATTGTGGCTGCGGACATAAACATTTACCTTCTGCTAATGAGTTAGATAACGCACAAGATTGGAAGAGCGTGTGGCTGTTAATTCTGAGTATCGGGTTACGCCCTTGCACCGGCGCTGTGCTAGTGTTGTTTTTGTCTTATACTTTGGATCTTTATCTTTGGGGTGTTGCTTCAGCATTGGCAATGGCGCTCGGCACCGGATTAACTCTCACTTTATTTGCATGGTTTGTACTGTTTGCCCGCCAACAAGCAATACAAGCGGGGCGTTGGTATCTCTCCGTTCAAACCAATGATCGGTTAGTTATCGGTTTAAAATTACTGATCGGATTACTACTCATCGGACTCGGTTTTACTTTATTCCACAGCAGCCTGTTAGATACAAGCAGCAATTTGCTGTTTAAACGTTAAATGGTGTTGTCTTTTTAAAAAATTTACTTAACCTTTCCATTCACTTGTCCAATTAAACTGTTCAAACCTTAAAAAACCGTTAGAATACGCCATTCTTTTAACATGTTTAACATATGGAGTTAATAATGGATGGCATTGTTACAATGTTTGAAGATATGTTAAAGTGGATTGTTGCTACAGTTGACGGTCCGCTTTGGGATATCACGGTGTTAACACTTCTTGGTGTCGGTTTATTTTTTACGATTACAACCGGTTTAGTACAATTACGTTTATTACCACGCAGTATTCGTGAAATGTGGTCTGGCCGTACATCAGATGGCGATTCTTTAACGCCATTCCAAGCATTTGCCACAGGATTGGCAAGCCGTGTGGGCGTGGGTAACGTTGGCGGTGTGGCGACAGCGATTGCCCTTGGTGGCCCGGGGGCCGTGTTCTGGATGTGGATTACCGCATTAGTGGGGATGAGCAGTGCTTTTGCAGAATCTTCTTTAGCTCAGGCTTTCAAAGTGCGTGATCCGAACGGTATGTACCGTGGCGGTCCAGCATACTATATTGCAAAAGGTTTAAAAGCTCCTTGGCTTGCCATTGCTTTTGCAATCACGCTTATCTTTACCTTCGGCTTTGCCTTCAATGCTGTTCAAGCAAACTCTATCGTAGAAGCAACCCGTAACGCATGGGAATGGAATCCGCATTATGTCGGCATCATTCTCGTCGTGATTACCGCAGCGATTATTTTTGGTGGCGTAAAACGTATCGGTCAAGTGTCCTCCACTATCGTACCGATTATGGCGTTATTCTATCTCATTATGGCGTTGATCATTTTAGGTATGAATATCGAGCGTGTGCCTGAAGTGCTAAACAACATCGTTACCAGTGCATTTGATTTCTCTGCCATGGCAGGTGGTATTTTTGGTTCCCTCTTCTCACAAGCGATGTTACAAGGGATTAAACGTGGTTTATTCTCAAATGAAGCGGGTATGGGTTCTGCGCCAAATACAGCGGCAACGTCTGATGCGAAACACCCTGCAAGCCAAGGTTTAATTCAGATGTTAGGTGTATTTGTCGATACCATTGTGGTTTGTACCTGCACTGCAATTATTATCTTAATGTCTAACGATTACGGCAATGAATCTTTACGTGGCGTATCATTAACACAAAAAGCGTTAGAGTTCCATGTCGGCGAATTCGGTTTACACTTCTTAGCTTTCACATTATTGTTGTTCTGCTATACCTCAATTATCGGTAACTACGCTTATGCAGAAAATAATATTCGCTATATTCGCAACAAACCGGGTTTTGTTTTAGCGTTCCGTTTAATCGTCTTGTTCTTCGTTTACTTCGGCGCGGTACGTGATGGCGGTATCGTTTGGGCGTTTGCGGATACTGTGATGGCATCCATGGCAATGATTAACTTGATTTCGATCGTATTACTTGCACCGATTGTTTGGGTGATTCTCAAAGATTACCAAAAACAAGTAAAAGCAGGTAAGGAACAACCGGTCTTCAACATTGAAGAACATCCGGAATTGATTCGTCGCGGTGTTGATCCTCTGATTTGGAAAGCGAAAAAGTAATTTTTCTTACTAAGACAAGCGGTCGGTTTCAGACAGAATTTTGCAAATTTTTGCCTGAAATCGACCGCTTGTTTTTTTAGCTCCCATAACAAAAATACACTGGTTTAAGGTCGAACCAGTCTTTTTATTCGTTATTTTAAAATAGCTTTGGTCTTACACAAAGGAGCATCTAAAATGAACATAAAAAAAACGACCTTAGCATTATTTATTTCAAGCATCAGCAGCTCGCTTTTCGCCCAAAACTTGGTGGTTTTTGGTGATAGTTTAAGCGATGTCGGGCAAACCGGTTGGATAAACAAAGCCACTTATAATCAAGCCGACGGCACTTCCCATTTACTTTACGATGAACAACTGGCAAAAGCACTGGGTTCAACGCTGACGGCTTCCAGTCAAGGCGGGACAAACTACGCTTATAGCGGTGGAGTTGTGGTCGCGTCAAACAGTAGTTACGCCACAATTCAGCCGAATGTTGCCGTTTCACAACAAATTACCCATTATTTAACTGCAGGTGTTGATACTTCGGCACTCCATGTCTTGTGGGCGGGCGGTAATGATCTGCCTGCGATCTTGACGCGTGCAGTGGCAAGCGATAATGCCACCGCAAGTGTTGTTGCGGATGCGACGACAACAGCACAAACGTCCGCACAACAATGGGCAACATTACGCCAAGCGGGGGTTGATTTTGTGATTGTTCCGACAGTACCGAATGTTGTTTATACACCAACTCTGTTCCAACAATTTGCAACAGTTGCTGCAAATCAATTCGGGCAGCAAGTTGAAGCGGTGGCAAGCGGTTACGGTTCAGCGGCAACGGCGGCATTTTCACAGGCTTTTGAATCGGCCTCTACCGACCTAAATGCGTCCGTGCAAACGTCCCAAGCAGATTTTGAGCAAACACGCATTACCGTGTTAACTAACACGATTGCCGCACTTTACAGCACACCGTTCGGCGCAGCATTAACCGCACAAAGTGTTACGCAAGAGGCACTTACCGCAACGTTGGTGGAACGTTATCAACAATTTGCGGCTCAAGCAGCAAGTGCAACTCAAGCGCTCAATAACTTAACCACTTCGGCATTAAATAGTGTGGGCGGAAATATAGTACGTATTGATACGGATGCTTTATTTGTGGATATGTTGTCACGTCCGTCAGCTTACGGTTTAACCAATACAGTAGGTTCGGCGTGTACTAGCACAACACAAACGATCTGCACTCCAACGGATCAAAGTGCGGCAGATGCCATGCTATTCGCTGATGGTTTCCACCCGGGACCGATTGCACATAAAGCCATGGCGGATTATATCTTAAATGTGCTGCAAACACCGAAGGATATGGGCGTTGTGCGTCAATTAAGTCAACAAGCAAGTGAAAATGCGTTGGATTTTGCCCGTAATGAAAGCAGCCGTAGCCGCTCATACCGTTTACCTGAAAAAACGGTAGAAGGCATTGCGGCATACCAACATAATACTGGTAGCAATGTCTATGCCGGTTTTAAAGCACAATTTACCCCGAATTGGCAGTTTAGCGCTTTATTCGGTCAACAAAAATTGGACGCGGATCGTGCAAGTGTTCATGCCAAAAATACCGCAAGAAGCGCGAATGTGATAATTCGTTATGATCGTGATAATTGGTGGTTGGCAGGAGCGATGCAAGTTAGCGCTGATCAATATAAATTGAATCGTACGGCACAAATCGGTCAATCACTACATTACCAACAAGCGAAGGGTAGCGGTTCCGTCGTGACGGCAAGTCTGTTTGGCGGTTACGAGTTAAGCGCGGATCAACACGTGCTCGCCTTCATTGCTGATCTCAATAACAGTTACGGTAGGGTCAATCCGTTAGGCGAGCAAAACAGCGGTCCGACCCGTTTGCAGTTTGACACACAGCATTTTCACAGCCTACAAAGCGGGTTAGGCACAGAATACCGTTATCAGTCGGATAGCTGGCAGCCGTATGTGGTGCTTCGTTGGGTTAAAGAGTGGAAAGACAGTAACCCAACCATCAAAACAGGTTTAAACGGTAGTTCGTTTGAAACCGCGTTAGCCAAACAGGATCGCAGTTGGTTAAACGCGCAGGCAGGTTTACAGTGGAAAACCCCAAACAGCCCGTTCCGTTTGCATCTTGCTGTTGCGCATGATTTTGCCCGTAAAAACAAGTTAAATGAAACAACCGCCCAAGTCGGTTTCGGTTTTCAGTTTTAAACTGTAATTAAGTTCTACAAGCGGTAGGATTTTCAATATTTTTTGCAAAAATGTTGAGCAATCCTACCGCTTTCTTTTTCCTTTTGGCTTGTTTTCAGGTAAAATCCGCCGATTATTTTTCTTTTATTAATAACAAACAAAATAGGACATTTACTGCCCTTATGAAAATGCAGAATATTCGTAACTTTTCTATTATCGCGCACATTGACCACGGTAAATCCACACTTTCAGACCGCTTAATTCAAACTTGCGGCGGTTTATCCGATCGTGAAATGGAAGCGCAAGTACTTGATTCAATGGACTTGGAAAGAGAACGCGGTATCACGATTAAAGCACAAAGCGTGACATTAAATTATAAAGCGAAAGACGGTGAAACCTACCAACTTAACTTCATTGATACACCCGGTCACGTTGACTTTTCTTATGAAGTTTCCCGCTCATTAGCTGCCTGTGAAGGAGCATTATTGGTCGTGGATGCCGGTCAGGGGGTTGAAGCGCAAACCCTTGCCAACTGTTACACTGCGATTGAGATGGATTTGGAAGTGGTGCCGATTTTAAATAAAATCGATCTGCCTGCCGCAGAACCTGAGCGTGTTGCGGAAGAAATCGAAGATATTGTTGGGATCGACGCAATGGATGCTGTGCGCTGTTCAGCAAAAACCGGTGTGGGTATTGAAGATGTATTGGAAGAAATTGTACGTAAAATCCCGGCTCCGGAAGGTGAACCTGACGCACCGTTGCAAGCGCTAATTATCGATTCTTGGTTTGACAACTATTTAGGTGTCGTATCCCTTGTCCGAGTGAAAAACGGTTCGATCAAAAAAGGCGATAAAATCAAAGTCATGAGTACAGGGCAATCCTATAACGTCGATCGTTTAGGGATCTTCACACCGAAACAAGTTGATACTACGGAACTCAAAACCGGAGAAGTCGGTTGGCTTGTCTGTGCGATTAAAGATATTTTAGGTGCGCCGGTCGGAGATACTTTAACCTCTCATCATCATTCGGCAACCACTCCGCTTCCGGGTTTTAAAAAAGTTAAACCGCAGGTTTATGCCGGTTTGTTCCCGATCAGCTCCGACGATTATGAAGCTTTCCGTGATGCTTTGGGGAAATTAAGTTTAAACGATGCGTCGCTATTCTATGAGCCGGAAACGTCTACTGCATTGGGTTTTGGGTTCCGCTGCGGTTTCTTGGGGTTGCTCCATATGGAAATTATCCAAGAGCGTTTAGAACGTGAGTACGATCTTGACCTGATTACCACGGCTCCGACAGTAGTTTATGAAGTGGAACAAACCAATGGTGATGTTGTCCATATCGACAGCCCGTCAAAATTGCCGCCGATCAGTAATATTGCTGAAATTCGAGAGCCTATTGCAGAATGTAATATGCTTGTACCGCAAGAATATCTCGGTAATGTGATTACCTTATGTGTAGAAAAACGTGGTGTTCAGACTAATATGGTTTACCACGGCAACCAAGTCGCATTAACCTATGAAATTCCGATGGGCGAAGTGGTATTGGATTTCTTTGATCGTTTGAAATCAACTTCTCGCGGTTACGCTTCGCTGGATTATGGTTTTAAACGCTTCCAAACGGCGGATATGGTACGAGTTGATATTATGATCAACGGTGAACGTGTTGATGCGCTTGCGTTAATCGTACATAAAGCAAATGCGCCGTATCGCGGTCGTGAATTGGTTGAAAAAATGAAAGATCTGATTCCGCGCCAGCAGTTTGATATCGCTATCCAAGCGGCGATCGGCAACCATATTATCGCTCGTTCTACAGTGAAACAGCTACGTAAAAATGTACTGGCAAAATGTTATGGCGGTGACGTCAGCCGTAAGAAAAAACTGCTGCAAAAACAAAAAGAGGGTAAAAAACGCATGAAATCCCTTGGTAACGTAGAAGTACCGCAAGAGGCGTTTTTAGCGATTTTACACGTAGGTAAAGATTAATTTTCGGCTTTGTAAGATGGGCGTTCTTGCCCATCATTGCTGAGTTTGTAGATATACATTAACAAGCGGTGACTTTGAAGCAAAAATTTGCAAATTCAGTTTCCTTCACGGAATCGGATAAATAAGGAGATAACAATGGCAAATATTCTGCCTATTATTTTTATTGCTGCGTTGTATGGTGTTTGGAGAGTATTGGATTCAATGGAATTACCAAACACCATTTCTATTATTTTAGTCGGCTTAGTGGTGATCTGCGGGAGTTTTTGGGCGTTTTACAAATTTAGTGCTGAACCGCGTCGCCAAGCTAAGATTGCTCGTGAAGAAAAGCGTTTAGGCAGAACGCTTGATGAAGATGAATTAGCCGAGATTCAACCGCGTTCATCAGTCGGTGAATTTTTAGCGTCGATTTTTGGCGTATTGTTTATTGTTACTTTATTGCGTTCGTTTATTTTTGAACCTTTTCAAATTCCAAGCGGTTCAATGGAGCCAACATTACGCATCGGTGATTTCTTAGTGGTTGAAAAATATGCTTACGGCATTAAAGATCCGATTTTTCAAAATACGTTGATGAAAACCGGGGGACCTCAGCGTGGTGATATCGTGGTTTTCAAAGCGCCTAAACAGGCATTACCGGGTGAAAGAATGGGCGTGATTAACAGTAATAACGTTGAACAGCGTTATGGTGACGACAATATGTCTCACATCGACTATATTAAACGTGTTATCGGTGTTGGCGGCGATAAAGTGAAATACGATATTCACACTCAACAACTGACGGTAACCCACGGAGACAGCGGAGAAACAGTCGTCTTTAAATATGAAAACGACAAACCGAATCCGGAGTATTTTTATCACGGTGAAATGCAGATAGAACGTACTGAAATCGGGGATGTTACGCACCAAATTTTAAATAATCCGCAACTGTTCAACTATGAACCTTATTTCTTCCAACAGGAAGGACAAGCTCCGGGAGAATGGGTTGTCCCGAAAGGCCACTATTTTGTGATGGGAGATAATCGCGATAACAGTGAAGACAGCCGTTTTTGGGGATTTGTACCGGAGAAAAACTTAGTCGGCAGAGCGAGTTTCATTTGGTTGAGTTTGGATAAAAAGCAGAACGAATTCCCGACAGGATTACGTTTCCAACGCATGTTCACCTCAATTCAATAATTATCAGGCAGGTACGGAACGGATCCGTACCGTTTTTATATTACCAAGGTATCGGCACCAGAATTTGCCGAACATAATTTAGAATAATGCACTTAGAACGATTACAAAAACAATTAGGTTATCAATTCCATAACCTCGATTACCTCAGACAAGCACTTACGCACCGCAGTGCGGCAGCACGCAATAACGAACGCTTAGAATTTTTAGGCGATTCCATCCTTAACTTTGCCATTGGTAAGGCGTTATATGATAAATTTCCAAAGGCGAACGAAGGTGAATTAAGCCGTATGCGCGCGGCATTGGTTAAAGAACATACTCTTGCCGTCGTTGCTCGCCAATTCGGTTTAGGCGAATATCTTAAATTGGGCGCAGGCGAACTAAAAAGCGGCGGATTTCGCCGTGAATCGATTTTATCCGACTGTGTTGAAGCAATTATTGCCGCGATTTATCTGGATTCTGATTTCGATACCGCGATTGAACGGGTTTATCACTGGTACAGTGAATTACTCGATAATATGAAACCGGGTGAAGCGCAAAAAGATCCGAAAACCCGCTTACAGGAATTTTTACAGGGTCGAAAATTGAAATTACCTGAATATGATGTGATTGATATTAAAGGTGAAGCACATAATCAAACCTTTAAGGTCAGTTGTAAGATTGAAAAATTACTGGATGAAGAAATCATCGGAATCGGAACCAGCCGTCGCAAAGCAGAACAAAGTGCGGCAGAGCAGGCAATCAAAAAATTAAACATTAAATAGAAGCGACTAACTTCCGCTTACAGGCGAGAAGGGAACAAGCGGTCACTTTTGAATAAAATTTTACAAATTTCCCTTCGATCTCGCTTGGCTCAACCGCCTTGCAAACGAGGCAGAACATATCACAGAGAAAACAGATGACAGAAAAAACCTATTGTGGATTTATCGCCATTGTCGGGCGTCCGAACGTTGGTAAATCAACGTTGCTCAATAAAATTTTAGGGCAAAAAATTTCTATTACCTCACGTAAAGCGCAAACAACCCGCCACCGTATTTTAGGGATTAAAACCGAAGGGGCTTATCAAGAAATTTACGTCGATACACCGGGGCTGCACATTGAAGAAAAACGAGCGATTAACCGCTTGATGAACCGTGCGGCAAGTAGTGCGATTGGCGATGTGGACATGGTGATTTTCGTTGTTGAAGGTACCAAATGGACGGATGACGATGAAATGGTGTTGAATAAATTGCGAGCGATTAAAGCGCCGGTGATTTTAGCCATTAACAAAATCGACAACATTAAAGAAAAAGAAGAATTACTGCCGCATATTACACAATTAAGCGAAAAATTCCCGTTTAAAGAGATTATTCCGATTTCTGCACAACGCGGTAAAAACGTGCATATTTTGGAAAAATTTGTCCGTGAATCTTTAAAAGAAGGCACTCACCACTATCCGGAGGATTATGTCACGGATCGTTCACAGCGCTTTATGGCATCGGAGATTATCCGTGAAAAGTTAATGCGTTTCATGGGTGAGGAGCTGCCTTATTCCGTCACGGTTGAAATCGAGCAATTTAAGACCAACGAACGCGGTACTTACGAAATTAACGGGCTGATTTTGGTGGAGCGGGAAGGGCAGAAAAAAATGGTGATTGGCAATAAAGGGCAGAAGATCAAGGTGATCGGTACGGAGGCCCGTGCCGATATGGAACGATTGTTCGATAACAAAGTGCATCTTGAATTGTGGGTGAAAGTCAAAGCAGGCTGGGCGGATGATGAACGGGCTTTAAGAAGCTTAGGCTATATTGACGAATAATTTGCAAATTATGGTGTAAAACAGACCGCTTGTAAGGGGAATATGAGTATAGACCAATGGCAACGAGGCTTTGTACTCCATCGCAGAGAGTACAGTGAAAGCAGTTTGTTGGTGGATTTCTTTACCGAAAACCACGGGCGGATTACATTGTTGGCTAAGGGCGCGAGAAGACCACGTTCTCCGCTTAAAGCGATTTTACAACCTTTTACGCCGTTGTTGTTGCGTTGGACGGGGAAAAGTGAATTACAAACACTGACCAAAGCGGAACCTGCAGCGCTGACTCTGCCGATGAACACTACATCACTTTATAGCGGATTTTATATTAATGAGGTGCTAACTCGAGTTCTTGAAAATCACACCGCTTACCCGGAATTGTTTAAACATTATCTGCTTTGTGTCACCCGCCTTGCTACTGCGCAAGATGAATTGGAACCGATCCTGCGCACGTTTGAATTTCATATTTTACAAGCGCTCGGTTACGGGGTGAATTTTGCAAATTGTGCGGCAACCGGTTTGCCGGTGGATCCGAAAATGACGTATCAATTTCGTGAAAACACAGGATTTATCGTCTCGTTATTGCAGAATAATCAGACTTTTTTAGGTAAAGATTTATTGGCGTTCGACCGGTTGGATTTTTCCGAAAAAAGCACACAACAAGCGGCAAAACGCTTTACCCGCATAGCATTAAAACCGTATTTGGGCAATGCGCCGTTAAAGAGTCGGGAACTGTTTCAATCCCTCTTACCGAATCAAGTGAAAGGGGCTTAGCAATTATTTTGCCAAGCCTTTTTTGATCATCTCTTCAAAGAAATCGTAGTCGACTAAAAAGGCATCGTGACCGAAATTAGAATGGAACTCATAGAATTCCACATTCACCCCCGCAGCTTCTAAACGTTGAATACTTTTATGTACATCAATTTGTTTAAATAACTGGTCGCTCGTCACTGCGACCAACGTATAGTTAGCTTTGATGCGTTGTAGCGCCTCTTGTTCGCTGGCAAAACCGAATGCCGGATCATAGAGATCAAGAGCGCGTAACAGTCGTAAATAACTGTTGGCGTCGAATCTGCCTAAAAATTTCATGCCCTGATAGCTAAGGTAGGACTCAACTTGGAAATAATCGCCCCAAATACTGCCGGTTTGCTTGGTTTCACGCCCAAATGCTTTGGTAAGCTGTACATCTGTTCGATAGGTTAGCATTCCTAACATCCGCGCAATTTTTAGACCGTTATCCGGCGGAGTACCGTCGTAATAATCACCGTTGTTGAAATAAGGATCATTGATAATTGCTTGGCGCATAACGTGGTTAAACCCAATGGCTTCGGCACTGAATGTAAGGGAAGAGCAGAGATTAACAATATTACGCACCGAATGCGGGAAATTAATTCCCCATTGTGTTGCCTGCATTCCGCCGAAAGAACCGCCGACAACCGCTTGTAATTGTGTGATGCCTAAGTGATCAACTAACGCTTTCTGCACATTAACGATATCTTGTACGGTAATAACCGGAAACAAACTGCCGTAAGGTTTGCCTGTTTGCGGGTTGATTGAGGACGGACCGGTTGAGCCTTTGCAACCGCCTAACACATTGGAACAAATCAGAAAATATTTCTCGGTATCAAACGCTAATCCTGGACCGATAAAATCCTGCCACCAACCTTTATCTGCCGGCGGTGCATGGTATGGCTCTGCATCGCCGGTCAGCGCATGGCAGAGCAACACGGCATTACTTTTATCCGCATTCAGCGTACCGTAAGTTTGATACGCAACCTCAACGGGAGAAAGCGTTCCCCCTAAAACGAGGTGAAGAGGAGAATCTTCAAAAAGCGTAATATGCTGTGCCATTGTTATCCTTAGATATTGCAAAATATCGAGTAAAACAGACCGCTTGTAATGGGGAGTAATGAACGGTCACGGGAATGTAGTTTACGAGAGACAATGCATTTGTCAAGAAATTTTAGCCGTCTAAACGTCTAGAGTGTTAAACGGCTAAAATTCAGGCGTAAGCCTCCACAAAAGGCGAATAAGCCATCATGAAATGCGCTTGCAATTTTTACTTGCTTCGCTATGCTAGGAACAATTTCTGTTTACTTGTAAGAACGTTATGCAAAACCATCAACCTATTAAAGGTGCCATTGCAATCATTACTGCTGGCGTATTATTTGCTTGTATTAATACTTTAATTCCGAAATTGACTTCCGTTTCAACGATTGATGCCAGCGTTATCGCGTTAGTGCAATATTTGGCGGCATTTCTGTTTTTAATGCCAAGTATGTCGAATATGGGATTTTTCCAGTCACTTCGCACCAAACATTTCGGAATGCACTGTTTCCGTGTGTTTTTATCGGCTATCGGTATCCAATGTTGGACAATGGCATTGGCGTATCCTATCCCGATTTGGCAAGGCATTGCATTATTGATGACTTCACCGCTCTTTGTTACGATCGGTTCAGGATTATTATTAAAAGAAAAAGTCGACAGCAAACGTTGGATAGCCACTTTTTTAGGCTTTATCGGTGCAATGATTATTTTGGAACCGTGGTCGGAAAATTTTGATTGGGTTGTATTATTACCGGTAGCGGCAGCATTTTTCTGGGCGTGTTATTCGTTATTGGTGAAAAAATTATCGTCTGAGGATTCACCCACCACAATGGTGGCTTACCTGTTTATTTTGATTACACCGTTTAACTTGTTGATTGCGTTAACCAATTTGAGTCCGACAGGATTTAGTATGCCGTCTTTCAGCGATTTCGGTTACCTCATTTTATTAGGTTTTTTCACTGCATTAGCACAATTAGCGGTAGCTAAGGCCTATAGTTTGGCGGATGCTTCTTATATTCAGCCGTTTGACTTCATTAAATTACCATTGAACGTTTTGGCCGGCTGGCTTGTCTTTAATTGGGTACCGCCGGGCAAATTGTGGTTAGGTGCGGCAATTATTATCGGCGCAACAATGTATATTACTCACGCAGAGGAAAAACAGAGAAGACGGAAACAATGACGGAGCAAAACCATTCCCAACCGACAGTGCAAGCGTATGAAGTCACCTTGGTTCGCAAGGTGGCTCGCTGTTTTATGCGCTCGCTAAGATGGGGAATGGTTGCCGTCTTTGCTTTGTTGTCTATGATGTTGGTGATTGATATCGGAACCGGTTATTTGGTGAGGGATTCGGTTTATACCAGTGTTGAAAAAATACCGAAAAAGGCTTATGCAGTGGTATTGGGAACCGCAAAATATTATCTATCCGGCTCACCGAATCTCTATTATAAATACCGTTTGGATGCGGCAAAACAGCTATTTGACAGTGGTAAAGTCGATTATTTATTGATGAGCGGTGATAATCGTACCGCTTATTATAATGAACCGAAAATGATGACCAACGATTTGCTGCGAATGGGGATTCCGGCAACAAGTATTAAACAGGATTACGCCGGTTTTAATACGTTAGATTCGATTATTCGTGCAGATAAGGTTTTTCAACTCGATCCCTTTATTATTATTTCGCAACAATTTCATTGTGAACGAGCGTTGTTAATCGCTAAATTTCGTAATATTGATGCAATTTGCTATGTGGCAAAGTATCCTGACGCTCACTACAAAGTCAGAATTCGAGAGTTTTTTGCCAGAACGGCAATGGCAATCAATTTATTGATTGGTGCGGATGCCAGTACTTTGGAACCCTCTCAAATTGTCGAACCTTCTAAAAAGTAATCCCTGTATCGGGGATTTTTTATTTGCAGCCTAATTTGATTTTGATCAGACAACCTTCCGTTAATAGTTGAGTCATTTACTAGGGATTATGTAGACTATTTGTGAGAATTTTATGACAAATGTAAACCAAAATAAGGAGTGGTTAATGTTAGATCAACAAACAAAAGAGATTATCAAGGCAACCGTACCTGTACTGGAGCAATACGGTACCGCCATCACAACAACTTTCTATAAAAATATGTTTGAAGCTCATCCGGAGCTACTGAACATTTTTAATAAAACCAATCAGAAGCAAGGCAGACAACCGCATGCCTTAGCCAGTACGGTATTAGCTGCAGCAAAACATATTGAGCATCTCGAAGCGATTCTGCCGCACGTGATGCAAATCGGGCATAAACACCGAGCTTTAGAAATTAAAGCCGAGCATTATCCGATTGTGGGTGAAAATTTATTGCGGGCGATTAAAGAGGTGTTAGGCGAAGCAGCAACACCGGAAATTATTGATGCTTGGGCAAAAGCTTATGGTGTTATTGCCGATATTTTCATTAAAGTTGAGCAAGCGATGTATGATGAAGCGGCTTGGAAAGGTTGGAAACCGTTTAAAGTTGTTGCTAAGCGTCCGGTTTCTGAACGAATTGTTGAATTTACCGTTCAACCTGATTTTGCTTTGCCAAAGCTACAGGCCGGGCAATATATTACCGTTCAAGTACAACCGACCGGGGAAGAAAATCTCTCTTTGCGTCATTATTCCCTCTGTTCGACCGATAACAAGCAAGGTATCAAATTTGCAGTAAAACGTGAAGGTGATGGTGATCGCAAAGGTTTGGTTTCACACTATTTACACGATAACGTGAAGGTTGGGGATACGCTAAATTTAACTGCGCCGGCAGGTGACTTTGTTTTATCGCAAAATGACAAACCGGTGGTTTTCATCAGTGGTGGCGTTGGGATAACGCCGGTATTGTCCATGTTAGAAGAGCAAGTTAATAGCCATCCGGAACGTGAAATTCATTGGATTCATTCTTGCTATAATCAAGCTAATCACGCATTTAAAACCGAAGTTGAGGCTTATTTAGCGAAAGCACGGAAAGCAATTTCAACAGTAGTTTACACAGCATCCCAGCCGCGTATTGATGCACAATTTATTGCCGCTCATGTACCAAAAGGTGCGGAAGTCTATGTGTGCGGATCCGTTGCATTCATGGAAAATATGGTGGCATTACTTAAACAAAACGGTTGGTCGGAAGGCGATATTCATTTTGAACCATTCGGGCCGAAAATGAGCGTCGTTACTGTGTAATGGATGAAATAAATGAAAAGCACACCCAAGGTGTGCTTTTTTTCTGAGAAGAATTTGCAAAAAATTACGCAAAACTGACCGCTTGTTATTCTACTATTTGCGTTTTCGCCTTGGAAATTAACACCAATCCGACTAAAACGACGGCTGTAGACATAAAACCCAAAACGGCGGAATGACTGAAACCTAATACTAAATAGCCAACAATCGATGCTAAGGCAACAATCACGGCATATGGCAGCTGAGAAGTTACGTGGTCCATATGGTTACATTGTGCGCCGGTTGAAGATAAGATGGTTGTATCCGAAATCGGTGAACAGTGGTCACCGCATACAGCACCTGCCATAACGGCCGATAAACATGGTAACAATAATGTTGGATCTGCATTTGCTGCCATTGCTGCAGCAATCGGTAACATAATTCCGAATGTTCCCCAGCTGGTTCCGGTTGCGAATGCCATTGCCGAAGCGAGAATGAATAAAATTGCCGGTAAAAATGCCTGGTCAATCGTCTCGGCAACTAGCGTCGATAAATATTTACCGGTTTGCATATCGCTTACAATACCATTGATTGTCCATGCAAAGAACAAGATAGTGATCGCACCGGACATCGCTTTGGTACCAATCCAATAACATTTAATGTAATCGGTCAAACTGACTTTGCTTTCTACCAAAATGAGTACGCTGGCTACGGCAATTGAACTTAATCCGCCCACAACCAAAGAGATACCGACGGTAGTATTTTCAAACGCACCTAAAATATCAAAAGGCTTACCATTCTCGGCTAATACTGAGCCGCCGGTGTACATCATCATTGCAAGGGTTGCAATAATTAACGTAACGATTGGGAAAACTAGGTTACGCATTCTGCCTTTTAACTCAATTTCTTCTGCTGATTTATCGCCAGTTTGAGATAAAGCTTGCATTTCAAATTTTTTCATTGAGCCGATATCAATAGTAAAATAAGCAACGGCAAATACTAAAATCATTGAGAAAATCGCGTAAAAATTCATCAGGCTCATGGTCATAAAAGCCCCTAAAGGCGAATATTCGGTGATTTTATAAGTCGCTAACAGCCCTGCAACCAATGTAATGATATAAGCTCCCCAGCTGGAAATGGGCATTAGTACGCACATCGGTGCAGCAGTAGAGTCCAAAATATAGGCTAATTTTGCACGAGAAATTCTGAATTTGTCGGTAACGGGACGAGCAATCGCACCTACTGCTAAACTATGGAAATAATCGTCAATAAAGGTGACAAACACTAAAGATGCCGCCATTAATTTTGCTCCGCGTCTGCCTTTAATGCGTTTTTGCGCCCAATTTGCAAAGGCTTGGTTACTACCGGAAATACTGAGTAATGCGGTTAATACACCCAATAAAATCAAGAATAAAATGATATTCACGTTATTCTTATTTAAACCTTCATCACCATAAATAAGAGACGTTACGCTGCTTTTTAAGTGAACAAAGGCATCGGTAGGGCTACCACCGGTAAGCATGAGTGCTCCGACGATAATGCCGATGCTTAGCGAAAGGATAACCTTACGCGTTATAATAGCCAATACCAATGCGAGAAGCGCTGGTACTACAGACCATAGTGAGTTGGAATAATCGACTAGATTCATAAAACCTCTAAGATTGTTTTGTTATAAGATATTCTGTCAAACAAAAGCCAGAGATCTACTGAATATATTTATACTTAAATGAACGGTATAAAAATAAAATTAAGGAGGGACAGGAGAAATGAAAACCCAGCCTAGCAGTAGCACTCCATAGACAAGCTATGACAGTATCGTCCCTTTCGGATACGATACCAACCAATTAAGATGACGCTTAATTGATTTCGGCAAATACGCCTTTCTTCTTTTTTCACCGTTTTCCACTCTAAAAGAATACTTATCGAATTTGCACCTCTACAATTTGTAGGACTTAGCTAGATTAACCGAAGTAGTAACCTTTGCCAATAGGTAACTAATAAAAATTATCTTATAAATGTAGATAAATTATTCGTTTGTCATCCGAGGACCTTAAAAAACTAAATTTATTTAGCATTTTTTTATTTACCTAAAATATTTATTAAGTTAATATAAATTGTCCATTGGGATTTAAGTTTTAAAGTAATTGACCAAACAGATATCACGTTAGGAGAAAAAAATGACAGATATTTTAAAAACACTTTCAAATATTCGCAGCTTACGAGTTATTGCGCGTGAAAGTAGTCTTGAACAAATGGAATCATTACTTGAAAAAGTAGCGATTATTGTTGAAGAAAAACGTGAAGCAGTTAAAAATGAAGAGAAAGAAAAAGCAAAACGCCTAGAAGGATTAAATAAATATAAAGAGCTGCTTGCACAAGACGGCATCTCAGCGGAAGAACTCGCATTACTACTTGCGGGGACCGCAAAAGAACGTAAGAAACGCGAACCTCGAGCACCTCGTCCGGCGAAGTATAAATTTGTTGATGACAATGGTGTTGAAAAAACTTGGACCGGTCAAGGCAGAACGCCAAGCCCTATTCAGAAAGCGTTAGATGCAGGTAAATCTTTGTCAGATTTTGAAATTTAATTTATTTAATTTCTATTTTTTTTAAAAGCGTTGTAGAGAATCCATTTTAAATGGATTCTCTTTTTTATATTTAATTGTAATTATATATAACAAAGGTAAATATAGTGATTGAAAATAAAATTTTATTAACAGAATGCCCGGATGATACCGGACTTGTAGCAAAAATTACAAATATTTGTTACAAACATCAATTAAATATTGTTCAAAATAGTGAATTTGTGGACGGTAATACTCATCGATTTTTCATGCGAACGGAATTGCAAGGTATTTTTAATGATAAAACATTGCTTGCTGATTTACAGTTTACACTCCCTCAAGGTTCGAGCTATAAACTCGTTCAACAAAAGCAGAAACGTATTGTCATTTTAGTGACCAAAGAAGCACATTGTTTAGGCGATATTTTAATGAAAACCTACTATGGAGGGTTGAATGTTGATATTGCGGCGGTGATTGGTAACCATGATACATTAAGAAGTCTTGCCGAACGTTTTGATGTTCCTTTCCACTTGGTGAGTCATGAAGGATTAACACGTGTTGAACACGATAAATTACTCAGTGAGAAAATTGACGAATACAATCCTGATTATATTGTGCTGGCAAAATATATGCGGGTTTTAAACCCGGAATTTGTCGAGCGTTACCCGAATCGAGTAATTAATATCCATCATTCATTTCTTCCGGCGTTTATCGGTGCAAAACCTTATCAACAGGCTTACGATCGTGGTGTGAAGATCATCGGAGCAACGGCGCATTTTATTAATAATGAATTGGATCAAGGTCCGATTATTATGCAAAACGTGATTAATATCGACCATACTTACACGGCTGATGCGATGATGCGTGCAGGCCGTGATGTGGAAAAAACGGTATTGAGCCGTGCGTTAGAACTTGTATTGAATGACCGTGTTTTTGTGTATCAAAATAAAACGGTAGTGATGTAAGTATTTGTAAAAAAATCGAACAAACAGACCGTTTGTCACCTATTTCTGAAGGATTATGCAGGAAGGAGTAGGTGAATAAACTCAGATAATGAATATGAAACAGGTTGAAATTTTTACTGACGGCTCTTGTCTCGGAAATCCGGGAAAAGGCGGTATTGGCATTTTGCTGCGTTATAAAGGCAAAGAAAAAACGGTAAGTAACGGCTATTTTTTAACGACCAACAACCGAATGGAATTACGAGCGGTGATTGAAGCACTTTCATTGCTGAAAGAGCCTTGTCAAGTTATACTGCACAGTGATAGTCAATATGTGAAAAACGGTATTCAGCAATGGATTTTCAGCTGGAAGAAGAATAACTGGAAAACCAGTAGCAATAAACCGGTGAAAAACCAAGATCTGTGGATGCTGTTAGATGACAGCATTAAACGCCATAAAATGGAATGGCGGTGGGTAAAAGGTCATGATGGTCACAGAGAAAATGAAATTTGTGATCAACTGGCAAAAGCAGCTGCAAATTCCCCGACTTTAGATGACGACGGCTATCAATTGACGGATTAATCTTTCCTTATATTTAACCGGTTACGATTCTTTTTTCATTTCGTGAAGTAGATCACAAATGTAAATTCTAGTCTTGACAATATATTGACATGACTTCTGTTAGTGTTATGATGTTTTCAATCCATTTTTAGTCTTCATTTTGATTAAAACACTTCAAAATGAAGTAAGTAAAACGATATGGTTGTCCAGATCGTGTTGTACTGCATACAATCATTAATTGATAACAACACTAATCAAGGAGTCTACTATGACTAAACACTTCGAACACAACGAATCTCGTCGTGGTTTTATGAAAGTACTTGCGGGAGTGAGTGCGGGTTTTGCATTTAGCGGTACTTTAGGTTCTTTTGCTTCGGTAGCGAATGCGGCACCAAAAGCAGGTTCAACGATTGAAGTCGGTATTGCATATCCGCTTTCAACGGGTTTTGACCCGGCAACCTCAAGCGGTGCATCATCCATGGCGGCAAACATTCATATTTTTGAAGGTTTAGTCGATTTACACCCGGCAACCCGTCAACCATATCTTGCGTTAGCGGCGAAAGAGCCTGAGCAAATTGATGAAGTTACATGGCGTGTAACTTTGCGTGATGGTGCAACTTTCCATGACGGCAAACCGGTAACGACCGAAGATGTTGTTTATTCTTATGAGCGCGTTTTAGATCCTGAGAAAAAAACCTTATTCTCACAATTCGTTCCATTTATCGAAACAGTGAAAGCCGTGGATGATAAAGTGGTCGAATTTAAACTGAAATATCCGTTCTCTATCTTCAAACTCCGTTTAGGTATCGTGAAAATTGTTCCTAAACATTATGTTGAATCTGTCGGTCAAACGGCATTCGATGCGAATCCGATTGGGTCAGGTCCGTACAAATTCGTGTCTGCCGTTAAAGATGACAAAATCGTATTAGATGCATTCCCGGCATATAACGGTCCGTATCCTGCCCGTGTTGAACGTATGAACTGGTTTTTGCTCTCTGATGATGCGGCTCGTGTAACGGCACAAGAGTCAGGTCGTACACAAGCAATGGAAAGTGTTCCTTACTTAGATGCAGAACGCTTAAAACGTAAAGGTTCGGTCGAATCAGTACAATCATTCGGTTTATTATTCTTAATGTTTAACTGCCAAAAAGCACCGTTTAATAATCCAAAAGTACGTCAAGCACTGCATTACGGTTTGGATACACAAAAATTGATTGATGTGGCGTTCTTAGGTAATGCTGAAGCGGCGACTTCTTATGTGCAGACAACTCACCCTGATTATGTGAAAGCATCTTCTCAATATCCTTACGATCCGGCGAAAGCGGCGGCATTATTAAAAGAAGCTGGTTTAAATAAATTAGAGTTCCAATTACTTTCAACAGACCACTCTTGGGTAAAAGAATGTGCGCCGTTAGTGCTTGAATCATGGAATAAGATCCCGGGGGTTAAAGTTACGCTTCAACACTTACAATCCGGCGCGCTTTATGGCGGTCATGTAGATAAAGGAGCCTATGAAGTCGTGATGGCTCCGGGCGATCCTTCCGTATTCAGTAACGACCTAGACTTATTATTAAGTTGGTGGTATCGCGGCGAGACATGGCCGAAAAAACGTTTCGGTTGGGCGGATACTCCTGAATTTGCTGAATTACAAACATTACTTGATGTAGCAATTAAAGCAAAAAATCCTTCTGAAGCGAAAGATGCTTGGGCGAAAGCTATCAATATTATTGCGGAGCAAGTTCCACTTTATCCGATAGTTCACCGCAAACTTCCAACTGCGTGGAATAACAAACAATTAGATGGCTTCCAACCTCTACCGACAACCGGTATGTCTTTCTTAGGTGTTGGTCGTAAATAATCATTGCCATAAGTTCCCGCTACAAAATTACTTAAGCGGGAACTCGAGGTCTTATCTTAGGAAATTTTTATCAAGCGGTGAGATTCATCACATAATTTGCAAATTAATTGGTCAATCTGACCGCTTGTTTTTATAACATAAATAACCCTTCCCGCTAACCTTTCTTGTGGTCGGAGAAAACAATGGAAATCGTACTTCGTCTATTATTACGTCGTTTAATGGCATTACCTATTATGATGCTTGGCGTAAGTGCATTAGTTTTTCTTATTTTGCAATTCACCCCTGGGGATCCCGCAACAGTAGCTCTTGGAGAAAGTGCGAGTGAAGCTGCAAAAGAATTATATCGTGAGCAACACGGTTTGAATGATCCTGTGGTTGTTCAATATTTTCGTTTTATTGGAAATGTACTTGTTCTTGATTTTGGAATGACAACTCCGCCGGAACAACCGATTGTTGATATGATCGGGCGTGCATTCCCACTTACTTTACAACTTACTTTCATCGGTGTGATTCTTGCCGCAGTGATTTCATTCACTCTGGGTGTTACCGCAGCACTTTACCGCGATCGTATGGCGGACCAAATTATTCGCTTGTTATCGGTAGCTGCAGTGGCAACACCATCCTTTTGGTTAGGTATCTTACTTATTCAATATTTTTCGCTGGAGCTCGATATATTGCCGTCTGGTGGTTTTATTCCGCTAAGTGAAAGTGTGAGTGGCTATATTACTTCAATGATTCTACCGTCTCTTTCTTTAGCGATTCCGGTTTGTGCCTCACTCATTCGAGTGGTGCGCACATCAATGGTTGAAGAGATGGATAAAGATTACGTTCGTACGGCAATCGGTAATGGTGTTCCGTACAATACCGTCATTCGTCATAATGTATTACGTAACGCGTTGATTACTCCGGTGACAGTATTAGGCTTACGTGTCGGTTATTTACTTGGTGGCGCCGTAGTGATTGAGCAGATCTTCGATTTGCCGGGTATGGGAAAATTGATTTTTAACGGTATCGTGAATCACGATTTACACTTAGTACAAGGGGTCGTGTTAACCATTGCATTTACCTTCGTGGTGGTGAATATCATCGTTGATATTCTTTACTTGTTAATCAATCCAAAAATTCGGAGTCTATAATGTTTCGCCAAGGATTAGCTCAGCGACTTGCTTCGGGCGGTGCAAGATTTAGAGCATTACAAACAAGTTCAAAAATCGCCTTATGCTTCTTAGTGTTTATCTGCGTTATTGCAGTATTAGCGCCTGTGGTTTCTCCTTATGATCCGCTACAAACGTTACGTCCTGTTCAACCGCCGAGTGCAGAATATCTGTTTGGTACAGATCGTTTAGGCCGTGATATTTTTTCTCGTATGCTTTACGGCGCTCAAACCTCTTTATTCATCGGTTTAGGTGCGGTAGGTTTAGGTATTGTATTCGGTAGCATCTTAGGCGCTACAGCGGCAACTGCTCAAAAATTAGGTAATGAAGTGATTATGCGTGCAATGGATATTTTAATGGCATTTCCGGGTATCGCATTAGCGGCAGTATTAATCGCAACTTTTGGTAACTCTGCGCCGGTTATTATCTTAACGATTGCGATTGTTTATACACCGCAGCTTGCTCGTGTTGTACGTGCAAACGTGGTATCGCAATGGGAAGAGGATTATATCCGTGCAGAACGTGTTATAGGCGGTAGTCGCACTTATATTTTACTCAAGCATGTTGTACGAAACACTGCAGCACCGGTATTAGTATTTGCAACGGTTATGGTTGCTGACGCTATCGTACTTGAAGCATCGCTTTCATTCTTGGGGGCTGGCGTACAACCGCCGCATCCCTCATGGGGAAACATTTTATCTGAAGGCCGCAACCTTGTATTAAGCGGTTTCTGGTGGGCGACGACTTTTGCGGGGATCGCAATCTTAGTTACCGTATTAGCATTAAACATCCTTGCGGAAGGTTTAACCGATGCATTAGTGAATCCAAAACTTAAACGTAGCCAAACTAATAAAGAGGATGTATCAAAACCGCTTTCAACCGATGTTCAAGAAGCGATGGCGGAAAGTCTTGCATTAAAACGTTATTTACTCAAACTACATGAAAAGGAAAGTGCTCGTACGGATCGTATGCAATTAAATCCGAATGCAAAACCGATTCTACAAGTGAAAAACTTATCTATTCGTTTCCCGAACCGCTATGGTGAGATTCCACTCGTGGATAATATTAGTTTTACAGTCAATGAAGGTGAAACCATGGGCTTAGTTGGTGAGTCAGGTTGTGGTAAATCGATCTCTGCATTTTCTATTATGGGATTATTGCCGAATACGGCAAAAATTACCGGTGAAATATTATTTACCGATCGTAGCGGTAAACAGCATAATTTGTTGGATCCTAAAACTGACCTAAACAGCTTACGTGGTCACGAAATTTCAATGATTTATCAAGATGCATTAAGTGCATTAAACCCGTCAATGCGTATTAAAGACCAAATGGAGCAGTTAATCAGCCGTGGCGGTAAACAAGATGCGGCAACTTTATTACAATGGGTAAAACTTGACCCTGAAAAAACATTGAATCGTTATCCTCACGAATTATCCGGCGGTCAAAGACAACGTGTGCTAATTGCTATGGCGTTAGCGCGTGAACCGAAACTGTTAATTGCCGATGAGCCAACAACGGCATTAGATGTAACGGTACAAGCGGAAGTTATTAAACTTCTTAACGAACTACGTGAGAAACTCGGTTTTGCAATGGTATTCGTGAGCCACGATTTAGCGCTAGTCGCTCAAATGGCGCACCACATTACAGTTATGTATGCAGGTCAGGTGGTGGAAGCAGCGCCGACAAGTTCGTTGTTAATGAACCCGATGCACGAATATACTCGTGGGTTATTAGGATCGGTTCTTTCAACGGAGTGCCGTGCAGAACGCTTATATCAAATTCCGGGATCTGTTCCGTCACCGTTTGATTTTGCAAGCGGTGACCGTTTTGCAAGTCGTTCTCTCAGACCGAATGCGGATCCAAAACAACACTTGAAGTTGACACCGGCGGGAGATGATCCGAAACACCTTTGGGCATCACATTTGGAGGGCTAAACAATGAGTATGAAACCATTAAAAGAGCAACCAATCATTGAGTTAAATGATATTGTCGTACAATTTGCCTCTCGTGATGGCACCTTGTTCAACCCAAAAAAATTTACTGCAGTAGGCGGGGTAAGCCTAGATATTTATGCGGGGGAAACTGTGGGTATTGTGGGGCAATCCGGTTGTGGTAAATCGACTCTTGCAAGTGTAATTATCGGTTTACAACAACCTACATCAGGTACGGTGAAATTCAACGGGTTACAGATGAAATACGGCAGTGCGGATGCACGTAAGCAGTTCGGTCGCCAAGTATCGGTGATTTTTCAGGATCCGGCAACAGCCTTAAATCCTCGTATGCGAGTGTTAGATATTCTCAAAGATCCGATGGATATTCACGGCGTGTTGGAGCCGAATGAGCGAGAGAAACGCGTTTACGATTTACTGTCACGTGTAGGCTTACCGCGTTCTGCCGCATTAGTTGAGCCAACCCGTTTATCCGGCGGTCAAAAACAGCGAGTTGCAATCGCCCGAGCATTAGCGCTAAATCCAAAATTGATTGTCGCGGATGAACCGACATCCGCGCTTGACGTATCGGTTCGCGCCCAAGTGCTTAACTTACTTGCCGACTTGAAGAAAGAACTCAATCTTGCGATGGTATTTATCTCGCATGATTTACAAACGGTTCGCCAAGTTTCAGACCGTATTGTGGTCATGAACGGCGGCTTAATCGTAGAGCAGGGAGAAGCAAACCAAGTGTTTGACTACCCACAAAAAGAATATACCCGAACCTTATTAAATGCAGCGCCATCGCTGCTTTGATTACGGAGTAACAAGCGGTAAGATTGTGCAGAAAATTTGCAAATCTTACCGTTTTATTTTCTAACTGAACGTGATATTGGTATGGTTAAGAACTATTGTTCTACTCATCTAAATAGGAAATATTATGGCTGACCAACTTTCTCCCCGTGCTCAATATATTAAAAAACACGGCTTTTTAAGTGATCAAGAGATATTGAACCGCTATCAAGCTAAGTACGTAGAATTTGAAAAACAAGCGGAAATCAGTTTGCTTGGACATTCGCTATTTGATCTGTGGATGGATATCGACGGTTATCAACCGATGCTTGCAGGTAAATCAACCGCAAATTTAGGTATATCGGGTATCAGCGCATTTCAGTATCTTGATCTTATTGTTCGTCCGAAACGAATTAAGTGGCTGGGCGATACGGTCTTTCTCTTTTTAGGCGTCAATGATATTGCGAAAGAACTCGATTATTCTCCTGAAAACCTCGTGAAATGGTTGACAGAAATCGTGGATGGTTTGAAACAAATCTCGCCTCATTCCAACTATTATTTATTAGAAGTGACACCAACCCTTAAACGGGAAAACGTGACTAACGAGCAAATCCGTCAACTCAATCGTTACCTTAAACAGCACTGCCCGAATACGTTGCATTTTATTGAAACTTACCAAGCATTTAGTGATGAAAATCAAGATTTGAGGGCAGAACTCACGTCTGACGGTATACATTTCACCAAAGCCGGTTATGACGTATTAGTCGGATTATTAAGGCAGTTTGTCAAATAGTATGAATAGGCTCCATATATCCCACACCATTCACACCGAGTTACTTGTCGTCGGTAGCGGTATCGGTGGCTTAGCCGCAGCAGTTGAGGCTCAGGATAACGGAATTCAAACTACATTGATTTCTAAATCCGCGATTGGCGGTGGTGCAAGTTATTTCCCGCTAAAAGCAACTTTAGGCATTCAAGTAACGGGCGATCAATATGACCGCATATCGTTTCAAGAAGATATTGAACGGGTCGCTCAAGGGCAAAATAACCCTCAAATTGTCAAAGCCTATATTGAAGAATCTCCGCAAGCAATTGAATTATTAACGAGGATAGGGTTTAAACCGTGGCGACGTAATGACAATCGCCCGGCTTGTTTTGCCAAATATCCCCGCCCGATCTATTTAATTAATCAATGGCGGGAAGCTGCGCAAAATGCCAAACGTATTTTAGCGGAAAAACAGATTCGCTATTTTGAAAATGCGACTTTGCTTTATATCGCGACGGAGCAAAATCAGGTTCAAGGCGCAGTATTCAGCTATCATACAAGCGGTCAGATCCAGCATATTTTTTGCAAAACTTCGCAAATTATTCTGGCAACAGGAGGGATCGCCGGCTTGTATAAAGATAATCTTTATCCCGCCGATGTGATTGGCTCGACTCATTATGTCGCAAAACAGGCAGGCGCAAGTCTCGTGAATTTGGAATTTATTCAATTTATTCCGTCGTTTGTCGAACCGAAATATAAGGTGCTGTTTGGCGAGCATACTTTGAAGTATGTAACGAAAATCACCAATAGCCAAGGTCAGGATCTATTCAGCCATTTATCTGCCGAACAATTCCAAAAAATGATGCTGCAACGCAGTGATTATGCGCCATTCAGCATTGATTTTGAGTGTGTTGAGTTTGATTTGGTAATGATGAAACATCTATTGGATAATCCGCAAGAAAAGGGCATTTATCTTCATTATTCAGCTGCACTTTATCAGGATCCGCAAGAGTTTTATACGGTTTATCTTAGCTGGCTCAAACAAGAGGTCGGCATTGATTTATGTCGGGATCGCATTGCGATCGCTCCTTTCGCTCACAGCTGTAACGGCGGCATTGTGATTGATGAGAATGCTCAAACGGTGGTAAACGGCTTGTTTGCTGTCGGAGAAGTCGCTTCCTGTATTGAAGGAGCAAACCGCTTAGGCGGCAATTCGGTCGGCGGAAGTTTGGTGTTTGCTAAACGGGCTGTAAAACGAATTTTACAAAATTTAGTCCGCAACCGACCGCTTGTCAGTGAGGAAACGGCGATACAACAAGCACAAATATATTTCGATTCGTTAGTTAATCCAAATAATGATAGAATGTTAAGTGCGAGTCGAGTGCTAAGTGCAATTCGCGAAAATATGTCGACATTCGCCAACGTTTATCGCACACAAGATAATCTTATTTACCTGTTGCAGAGCTTGAGAATGCTTGAACAACAGTATAATCCGTTAGATTACGTGAACTATCAAGGGATTGAAATTTATCATGCACTTAAAACCGCACAAGCGGTGGTTGAAGCGATGTTGCAACGGCAACGGAGTCTTGGCGCTCATTACCGTAAGGATGGGTAAAACAGAGGTGAGGGACGCTGATTTGCGTCCCTTCGTTATTGGGTATTTTTTAAGAAACTTCTTGAAAAATAGGCTACGCAAACGTTTTCTTTTTTTGTAAAATGACGCAGTTTTGCCGCAAGGCATTTTGAGGTATTTATGGTTGACTACATTATTGTCGGAATTATTGTATTTTCTTTACTTGTCAGTCTTTGGCGAGGATTTGTGAGTGAGGTGCTTTCTCTTCTCGGTTGGATTATCGCCTTTTTTGTCGCCAGTAAATTTTATCCGTATTTGAGTAATATGTTGCTGCAGGTGGATTCTGCCTATATTCAAAATTCAGAATATTTGCGCAACGGCATTGCCGCTGCAATTTTATTTGTTGCGGTATTAATTGTAACAGGTGTGATAAACGCCTTGCTCAGTCAACTGTTTAATAAAACCGGTTTGACGGGGACCGATCGTGTATTGGGCGCAGCATTTGGCGCATTACGCGGTATTTTTATTGTGGCAGCAATTTTGTTCTTTTTGGATACATTCACCCAGTTCAGTCAAAGTGAACTATGGAAAGAATCACAACTGATTCCGCATTTTGACTTTATTGTGAAATGGTTTTTTGAGCAATTACAAGCAAATTCGAGTTTTTTAAAATCTACTACTAATTAAGGGGTAATTATGTGCGGCATTGTCGGCATTATTGGCAATACACCTGTAAATCAGGCGATCTATGATGGACTTTCTGTATTACAACATCGAGGGCAGGATGCCGCAGGTATTGTGACTATTGACGATGAGAACCGATTTCGTTTACGTAAAGCAAACGGATTAGTGAGCGATGTTTTTCGCCAAGAACATATGTTGCGTTTACAAGGACATATCGGGATTGGTCATGTCCGCTATCCGACAGCCGGAAGCTCAAGCGTTTCGGAGGCACAACCGTTTTATGTTAACTCGCCTTACGGCATTACTTTGGTACATAACGGAAATTTGACCAATAATGCAGATTTAAAAAAATTACTGTTTAATTTAGCGAAACGCCATGTAAACACTAATTCGGATTCCGAATCACTGCTTAATGTTTTTGCCTATTATTTGGATCAATACCCGACAGAACCATTAACGGCAGAAAATGTGTTTGAAGCTATACGTAATACTAATAATGTAATATGCGGCGCTTATGCGTGCTTAGCGATGATTATTGGTTACGGTATGGTTGCGTTTCGCGATCCTTTTGGTATCCGTCCGTTAGTGTTAGGTAAGCGTGAAGTTGACGGCAAAATCGAATATATGTTTGCTTCAGAAAGCGTGGCGTTAGATGTTGTCGGATTTGAGTTTGTTCGTGATGTTGCACCGGGTGAGGCGATTTACATCACGACAGATGGTCAGTTCCATTCTGCAATTTGTGCAGAAAATCCGAAACTCAATCCGTGTATTTTTGAATATGTCTATTTTGCCCGCCCGGATTCCGTTATTGATAATGTTTCCGTTTATACGGCCCGTCGCCATATGGGAAAATTCCTCGGTGAAAAAATTGCGGTGGAGTGGAAAGATATTTTAGATGACATTCATGTTGTTATTCCTATTCCGGAAACGTCAACGGATATTGCTTTACATATTGCTCAAGTATTAGATAAGCCGTATCGTCAAGGATTTGTTAAAAATCGTTATGTGGCACGCACTTTCATTATGCCGGGTCAGGCACAACGAAAAAGTTCGGTCCGCCGTAAACTGAATGCGATTTCAACAGAATTTAAAGATAAAAATGTGCTGCTGGTTGATGACTCAATCGTGCGTGGTACAACCTCTGAACAGATCGTCGAAATGGCTCGTTCGGCGGGGGCTAAAAAAGTCTATTTTGCATCCGCAGCACCGGAGATCCGCTACCCGAATGTTTACGGTATTGATATGCCGACGTGTGAAGAATTAGTGGCTTATAATCGTACGGTAGAACAAGTCGCTGAGATGATCGGTGTCGATCGCTTGATTTTCCAAGACTTAGAGGCGCTATTTAAATCGGTTCAGCTTGAAAATCCGACAATTCATGATTTTGATGCTTCGGTATTTACCGGTAAATATGTGACCGGTGATGTCAGCGAGGCTTATTTAGATGCGATAGCCCATGCCCGTAATGATGCCGCAAAAGCAAAACAAGCAAAACAGGCTGCCAATCTTGAAATTCATAATGAAGGATAAGGATTTCCAATAATCTAATCTATACGGCATAATGTAATTGTTTAACAATACATTATGCCTTTTTTATTCTGAAATGATTAAAGAAGTGTAATTAACAGAAAATTCACATTTTGCTTGGCTTAAATTTATCTATTTTTAATCAGGCATGTTAGAATCGCTCCATTAAAATTGAGTAACGAGAGGATACCAAATGGCTAAACAAAATCTTCTGACCGCGCAAGGTGAGCGCGTAGCCATTGTAGCAGGATTAAGAACACCTTTTGTCCATCGAGATACAGGGTTTAAATCGTCTTATGCGACAGATTTAGGAACGATGGTCACCAATGAACTATTAAGCCGTACTGCAATTGACCGTAAACACGTCGAACAATTAGTCTTCGGACAAGTTATACAACAGCCGGATATTCCTAATCCTTCCAGAGAAATCGCTCTATCGTTGAACATGCCGTATTTACAAGCTTATACCCTAAGCAGCTCTTGTTTATCGGGTATACAAGCTTTGGTCAATGTAGCCGGTAGTATTATTAGCGGTTCTATTTCCACCGGTATTGCAGGCGGTACGGACTCTATTTCAAACGCACCTTTTAATATCAGTCCTCGCGTTATTTATAAATTTAAAGAAATTTTTAAAGCTCCGACTTTGGATGAAAAATATGCCCGATTCCGTCGTTTTTCTTGGCGTGATCTTAAACCTCACGGTGTTAATCTGAAAGATTATATGACCCAACTCTCGGTGGCTGAAATTTCCGAACAGATGGCGCAGCAGCATCACATTAGTCGCAATGCGCAAGACGAATATGCCAGACAATCGCATATTAAGGCACAAGATGCTTGGAAGATCGGCTTATTTAAAGACGAAGTTATTCAATCTTTCCCTCGTCCTTATACGGATTTTGTGGTTTCCGATACGTTGATTTCGGCGGCAACTCGCCCGACTTATTATCAGCGCTTTTCTCCATTAATGAACAAAAGTTACGCCACCGTTACCGAAGCCAATATGCCGAAAGCAGTAGATGGTGCAGCAGCCGTATTATTAATGCGAGAACAACGAGCGAAGGAGTTAGGATTGACTCCTCTCGGCTATATTCGCAGTTATGCGATTACCGGTAATGATATTTGGCAAAATATGTTTATGGGAGCAACTATCGCCAGCAGTCTTGCGTTAGAGCGAGCAAATCTTAGCCTGAAAGAGATGAATTTCATTGATATTCATGAAACCTCCGCCAGTCAAATGCTCGTGAATTTAGAGTTATTTGCCTCGGATATTTTTGCAAAAAATCATCTCAATCGTACCGCTTGTATCGGAGAAATCGATCCTAGTAAGTTAAATCACTTGGGCGGTTCGATTGCATTTGGTAACCCGCGTGCGGCAACCAGCTTGCGTATTCTTATCCAATCGCTTAATGCGCTAAAACGTAGAGGCGGCGGTTTATCATTAATTGCTTCAAGCGGTTTAGGCGGCTTGGGTGCGGCAATGGTACTTGAAAGCGAATAAGGAATATAAAATGACAGAACAGTTAGTGCAACAAACTCTTTCGCCTTTCCAAGTCGAGATAGATGACAATCGAATTGCTATTGTAAAAATCAATGTAGAAGGCGAAACCTCAAACTGGCTTCCGGAACAATTTGTTGAAAGTTTACGTGATGTTATCGGTACGGTGATTTATCAACAAGCCCGAGCGGTGATGTTTGTTTCTGCAAAGCCGAAAGGTTTTATTAAAGGTTTTAAATTATCAGTATTACGCGGAAAAACGGAAGAACAATTAAAAGCGTTTTCTCATGAAGCGCAGTTGGTGATGCGTGAAATTAATACGCTAAAAATGCCAGTTGTTGCGGTGATCGACGGTGAGTGTTTTGGTGTTGGATTGGAACTTGCCTTAGCCTGCGATTTTCGTATTGCCAGCGAAGAAAGTTATACGGCATTTGCTATGCCGCAAATGCGTTCCGGTATTTTACCTTTTGCCGGCGGTACACAACGTTTACCTCGCCTTATCGGTTTACAAAATGCGGTGACCTTATTACTCTCAGGACACAAAATCCGAGCAGAAAAAGCGCTGAATATCGGTTTGGTCGATAAACTCATTCCGGCAAGTAACCTGTTTGAAACGGCTTATCAGCTAATTATTAATAACCAAATCAATAAAGTTGATCATAAACAGCCGTTAACGCGTTGGAAAGCACTACGTAAACAGCTTGAAGGTAATCGCTTTTTGCGTAATAAATATTTAGATCATGTTGAAAATCGAGTATGGGATAAAGCTTTCGGCAACTATCCTGCCGTGATGAAACTCATTGAATTGTTGAAAGAGCCACATTTCAAAGCCGGTTTATTACTCGAACAAGAAGCCTTATCGGAGCTTTTTTTCACAGAACAATCCCAAGTCCTGATCAATTTAAAATATACTGAAAGAGCAATGAAAAAGCAGTATGTTGATCTCGCACAAGTACAGCCGGTCAGACAAGTTTCGGTATTAGGCAGTGGCTATATGGGGGCGGGTATTGCATACCTCACCGCAAATAATGCTCGAATTCCGGTAAGAATCAAAGACATTCATCCGTCGGAAATTCAAAAAGCCTTACGTACTTGTTATGACTTTATGCAAAAAGCGATGAGTCAAAAATTACTTTCATACGGTGAAATGATCCAGCGAATGAATTTGATTACTGGTGGTGAACGTTTGGTTGCGGCGAAATCGACGGATTTTATTATTGAAGCGGTTTACGAAAAACTTGAATTAAAGCAACAGATGGTACGTGAAAGCGAAGATTATTATGGTGAACACGCCATTTTTGCCACCAATACTTCAACTTTTGCTATTGAGGATATTGCCTCTGTTGCCAAAAGACCGGAAAACGTGATCGGCTTCCACTATATTAGTCCGGTAACGAAACGTAAAATTGTAGAAATTATTCCGCATGGAAAAACCAGTCAACACGCGATTGCAACCGCAATCCATTTTGCAATCCAGCAAGGAAAGACACCATTATTGGTAGCAGATAAAGAAGGTTTCTTTATTAATCGTATTTTAACGCCTTATTTATTGGAAGCGATTCAATGTTTGGTTGAAGGTGAAGGCATTGAATTTATTGATCGCTCATTACAGGAATTCGGTTTCAAAATCGGTCCTTTGGCCATGATTGATGATATTGGTTTAGATGTGATGGTGAAATCCAATCCTGCAATGGTGGCGAAATTAGGTAAGCGTTTTGCTTTACCGGAAAGCGTTCAGTTATTGATAAGTAATGAGCGTAAAGGTCGCAAAAACAAACGTGGCTTTTACTTATACGATTCAAGAGGGGAACGTACCCAAGAAGATAAAAGTATTTATCATGTAATGGAGACCATTACTCATAATGATCTTGAAGGCGTAGATATTGCACGTCGTTGTATATTACGCATGATTAATGAGGCTTGTTGGTGTTTGCAAGATAACGTTATTCGTTCAACGGACGAAGGGAATGTCGCTTCTGTATTAGGTTTAGACTTCCCCGATTTCCGTGGTGGTATTTACGCTTATATTGAAAAAATCGGTGCAAAAGAAATTGTGCATCAATTACAAAAACATACTCAGCTTTATGGGGATCGATTCACACCGTGTGATTGGTTATTGCAAAAAGCCGAGCAAAATTAAACTTTTTATTCACATCTTATAGAAGGAATCCAAAATGAAATTATCAACCGTTGCAGTTTCTGTTATTGCTGTAGTTGGCGTAGCCTCTGTGGGCGGCAGCTGGTATACAGGTAAACTGGCAGAAGAGAAATACAACGAAATTATTGAACTAGCAAACCAGAACTTAAAATCCCTTGGTATGTACGGGATGGAAGCTCAAATTAAAGAGGTTAAATTCAATCGTAATTTCTTTAGTTCGGATGTGAAATATGAATTACAAGTAAAATCGAACGGTGAAACAAACACGTTTATCGGTGACGATAAAATTTACCACGGTCCTTTTCCGTTAAATCGTTTGTCGAAAGGTAATATCGTGCCGGTGATGATGAGTGCGGAAAATAAAATTGCCGTTCCGGAGAGTTTAAAACCTCGATTTAAAAATGAACAATACGCTGTCACCGGACAGTCGAATATCAGCTATTCAGGTGATGTGAGCGGGACTGTAGAAACCAAACCGTTTACATCGGAAGACGGCACTTTGGATATCTCCGCAACACAATCGGACTACGACTATGATAAATCCGGTAATGGTAATGTTAACGCGAAAATTGCCAATGTTAAAATGGTCGATGTTACCGGTGCAGTCATTGCCGCAGAAGATTCAGAATACAATATCGATTTTCTCAGCAATAAAGAATACGCTTATTTAGGCGAGGGAACCTACAGCGTTAAATTCAAAACATTTTCATTTTCTGATGGCTCTCTTTCGCAAGAATCCTTCATATTTAATGATCTTATCGCAAAAGGGAAAAATAGCATTAATAACGGACGTTACAACAGCAAAGGTGATTTCAGCGCTCAATTGGAAATGAAAAGCCCGACAAATGTGACTAAATTGGGTAAATTATTCATGGACATGGAAATGGACGTTGATGCCAAAATCACGAACGATGCGATGCCTTATTTATCGAATGAAAATATGTATTCTGCGGAGGCAGACAAAGCCTTTATCTCTGTGTTTACAAATGCGGTGAAATTTAATATCAAAGAGTTATCTCTTGAAAATGCCAAAGGTAAAAACAATGTCTCTTTAGCCTTAAACATGGATAAGTTTGATCCGAACAAAATGGCAAATATGACGGATTTTCTTGGCGTATTTAAACAATCGGCGTTAGATATCAAACTACATTTGGCTTCCCTTGAAGAGCTAGTGAAAGAAGCTAATGCTTCCCAAGGAATGGAAAAAGAACTTGCGGAGCAACAAGCGAAGCTCATCGTTAATGAATTAGTGAATAGCGCACAATCTAGCGGCACGGCTTTGGTAGACAGCGAGAGTATAAAATTCAATTTATCTATTGATAATGGTAAAGTCTCACTAAATGGTAGAGACGTTCCTCAAGAAGAAGTGGAGCGTGAATTGATCATGTTAATGATGGGATTCGGTGGATTATAATTCTAAACCATCAGAAACAAAGCCTTGTTATTGTAAAATAGCAGGGCTTTTTTATTACAAGCGGTCAGTTTCAACCTATTTTTTGCAAATTTAGTCACGGTGTTGAATCTGACTCCGTTCATTGTCGTTTGGGGTAAAATGGATGTAACCGAATCAGGTGATACACAATGAAATAGAATGATATAAACCGGCAGAGGCAAAAAAATAGTCTAATGTATTGATATAAAAGATAAAATAAAAAAACCCGATACCAAAAAACAGTATCGGGGGAGGTCTTACCTAAGGAAATGAAAAAAACTTGCTACTTGAATTCAAGCACTTGCGTAGTATAGGACTAAGCTCTAGATAAATAGTTCAATAAAATTTCAAAAAATTTTGCAAAAAGATCACCTGTTTTGGTGCTTGTGCTAAAATCGGGAAAAATTTCAATACCTTAACAAAAATGAGCCAAACAACTTTTTTTATTTATGATTATGAAAGTTTCGGTATCAACCCTGCAACAGATCGCCCGGCACAATTTGCAGGGATCCGAACCGATAGCGAATTCAATATTATTGGTGATCCCATGATGTTTTACTGCAAACAAACATCGGATTATCTACCCACACCTGAAGCCGTGATGGTCACCGGGATCTCCCCGCAATTATGTAATCGGGAAGGAGTGTCGGAACCGGAGTTTGCCGCACGTATTCATGCTGAATTCAGCCAACCGAATACTTGTATTATGGGTTACAACAATATTCGTTATGACGATGAAATGACCCGCTATACCTTTTTCCGAAATTTTTTCGACCCGTATGAATACAGTTGGAAAAACGGCAATTCCCGTTGGGATCTGCTGGATGTTGTGCGTGCGTGCTATGCATTACGTCCTCAAGGTATTGAGTGGGCTTATGACGATCAAGGTATGCCGAGTTTTAAGTTGGAAAATCTCACTAAAGCTAACGGTATCGCTCACGAAAATGCCCATGATGCTATGTCTGATGTGTATGCAACTATCGCGATGGCAAAGCTCATCAAACAAAAGCAACCTAAGTTGTTTCAGTTTTTTTGGGAAAATCGAGGTAAAAAAGCCTTAGAAGCTATGATCGATACTGGTGAAATGACGCCGTTAGTTCATGTTTCCGGTATGTTAGGAAACTATCGTGGTAATACCACTTGGATTGCTCCTTTGGCGTGGCATCCGACAAATAAAAATGCACTGGTTGTTTGCGATTTGGCGGGAGATGTGAGTGGGTTACTCAATGAATCGGTTGAACAATTGCGTGAGAATCTTTACACCAAAAAAGCCGATCTGGAAGAACAAGGATACCGCGCGGTACCTTTGAAATTGGTACATATCAATAAATCGCCGATTCTCGCGCCGGCAAAAACCTTATTACCGGAAAATGCCGAACGTTTAGGTATAGATCGTGAAGCTTGTTTAGCGAATCTCAACATACTAAAAGCCAATAAACGTATCATAAGAGAAAAAGTGACGGATATTTTCAGTGAAGAACGTCAGTTTGCCGCGTCAGACAACGTGGAAACAACATTATATGACGGTTTTTTTGAGCCGGCAGATAAAAACAATATGGCGATTTTACGTGAGCTAAAACCATTAGAACTGGCAAATCATGGCTTGTGTTTTAATGATCCGCGCATTGCGCGGCTATTGTTTCATTATCGCGCCAGACATTATTCGGAGACGTTAACCCGCGCCGAGCAAATTCGCTGGCAAAAGTATTGTCATCAGCAGTTGGAACAAAAATTACCGCAGTTTGAAGCATCTCTTGAACAATTATTCCAACAATATCATGATAACCCTCAAAAAGTCGCCTTATTAGAAGAGCTAGCGAAGTATGCGGAAACATTGTGGGTCGGGAAAATCTATCATTCAGCGTCTACAGCGGAATCGGAAAAATTAGTGAATGCGCTAAATCAAGTGGCGGAAAAACAGGCGACTAAGGCTGAAAAAATAAAAGTTTTGGAAGCGTTATTGGCGAATAAAAAATAAACTTCTTCAAGCTATGGACAATTGATATACAAGGCATTAACATTCATTAATTTTTTATTACATTCAGTTTTTAAGGAGAATAAATGAATAAAACATTATTGACGTTGGCGCTTGTTTCATTTTCATTAGCCGGCTTTGCCAATACTCAACCTGTCGCTGCGGAACAAGCGGTCACTTCTGCCCCAAAATTTGCAAATAATGCATTGGTATTACAAACAGATTTCAGCTTAAAAGACGGTGCCGTTTCCGCAATGCAAGGTGTTGCATTCGGCGTAGATCGTGACCTTAAAATGTTCGATTTAACTCACGAAATTCCGGCTTATAACATTTGGGAAGCCGCGTATCGCTTATACCAAACCGCAACGTATTGGCCGGAAGGCACCGTGTTTGTCAGCGTAGTCGATCCGGGTGTCGGAACAGAGCGTAAATCGGTGGTGTTAAAAACCAAAACAGGTCATTACTTTGTTACGCCGGATAACGGAACCTTGACTTTAGTCGCCGAGCATTTGGGTATCGACGCATTACGTGAAATTGATGAAACCAAAAACCGTTTAGCCGGTTCGGACAAATCTTATACATTCCATGGTCGTGATGTTTATGCTTATACCGGTGCGAGACTTGCTTCAGGAAAAATCAGCTTTGAAGATGTTGGTAATGAATTGGAGCCGAAAGTCGAAACGATCAGTTACCAAAAACCGGTATTTGAAGACGGTGTGCTAAAAGGTAATATTCCGGTATTAGACGTGCAATACGGCAATATTTGGACGAATATCAGCGATGAATTATTAACCCAATCCGGTATTCAAAAAGATGGTCGTGTTTGTGTTGAAATCAGCGAACATCATGGCGATGAAGTTAAAATCCGTTATAGTGGCGCCATGCCGTATAAAAATAGTTTCGGTGATGTAGAAGAAGGTCGTCCGTTGATGTATTTAAACAGTTTGTTAAACGTTTCTTTTGCATTAAATATGGAGAGCTTTGCAGACAAATATAAAATCAAATCCGGAGCCGAATGGTCTGTTGCTGTGAAATCTTGTGAAAAGAAAGCAGATAAAACCGAAAAAGCAGCCGAATAATTCTGATTTTACCCCATCGTTATGATGGGGTATTTCTATTTTTACTTATCTTTATTCTCATGCGTTTAATCGAAAAACATCCTTTTCCTGCAATTCTTCCTTCCCATGCAACGGTAATGATGATGGGGACTTTTCCGCCGACGCCGGATAAACGTTGTATGGAATTTCATTATCCGAATTTCCAAAACGATATGTGGCGAATTTATGGCGCCGTCTTTTTCAATGATTATGATTATTTTCAAGTGAAAGGGGAAAAACGCTTTGATCCGATTCGAATAGAGGCTTTTTTAATCGAAAAAGGCATTGCTCTCTGTTCGACGGCAAAAAGCGCAATTCGAGAGCAGGGTAATGCTTCAGATAAATATTTGAAAATTGTAGAACCGGTTGATCTGAACGAAGTATTAGCAGCATTACCTCATTGTCGTTGGCTATTTACCACTGGCGGAAAAGCCACAGAAACGTTGTTAGGTTTACTGCCACAAAAAGTAAAAGAACCGAAAACCAACAGCTTTATTCCATTTCCGTATTTTCCGCAACGAGAACTGTTTTTATACCGTTTGCCTTCCACGTCTCGAGCTTATCCCCTGAGCTTGGCAAAAAAAGTAGACGCGTATCGAGCGTTTTTTCAACAGGTTAGGTTGATTGATTAAGGAGATTTCATGATTCGCGATTTGCATAGCCACAGTACCGCTTCCGATGGTGTACTGAGTCCGACCGAATTAATTCAACGTGCGGTTGAAAAAAATATCGGTATGTTGGCATTAACGGATCACGATACCGTGGCAGGTATTGCCGAAGCCAAAGCCTACGCTCAGACACAACCTATTCATTTTATTGTCGGGGTGGAAATTTCAGTGCTATGGCAGGGAAAAAGTATTCATCTTGCCGCCTTGAACATTGATGAACAACACACGGCAATCACGACATTATTAGAAAGCCAAGCCGAATTACGTCGACAGCGTGCGGAAAAAATTGCTGAAAAGTTGGCTAAAGCGGGGGTTCCTAATGCTTATGAAGGGGCAAAAGCTTTAGCGGAAGGCGAAGTGACCCGTGCGCATTTCGGGCGTTTTTTAGTTGCTCAAGGCTACGCACGCAATGATGAACACGCATTTAAGCGTTATTTAGGTACCGGCAAAACCGCTTACGTTAAACCGATGTGGTGTTCAATCGAAGATGCCGTACAGGCAACGCACCAAGCAGGCGGTTTAATTTGTCTTGCTCACCCGCTACGTTATAAATTAACGACAAAATGGATCCGTCGTTTGATTGAAGATTTTAAGCGGGCGGGCGGAGACGGTATCGAAGTGATGGGTTGTGCACAAACACCCGATCAACGTCAGCTTCTTGCCCGTTGGGCGGAGGAGTTTGATTTACTCGCTTCCGGCGGATCCGATTTTCACTATCCCTCCGACTGGATTGAATTGGGAAAAGGGCTTGAATTACCTTTGCAATGTAAGCCGGTTTGGGAAAAATTTTAATTGAAGTTACGTAAACTCGATTTGCAAAAAATGTGCCCAAACTGACCGCTTGTATTTTCCTTTGCTACTTATCCCCGTAAACAGTCGGGGATTTTCATTTTAAAGGCTGAAAAAAAGTCGCTTTTCCGTTAAACTAGCAGCCTATTTTTAACGAGCTAGAGAACCATAATATGGCTGAACAAACTACGCCGAAAGATAAACAGATAGAGCAAGTTAATATCGCTCCTCATTCGATGGAAGCGGAGCAAGCCGTATTGGGCGGAATTATGCTGGATAATGAGCATTGGGATAATGTGGCGGAACGGGTTCAAACCGGCGACTTTTATAATTATGCGCATCGTTTGATTTTTGAGCAGATGGTAGAGTTGAGTAGAGATAATCAGCCGATTGACATTATTACCCTCGACCAACGCTTAAAAAATAAAGGCATTTTACAAGATGTCGGTGGCTTTGCTTATCTGGCGGAGCTGTCCAAAAACACGCCGAGTGCGGCAAATATTTTGGTTTATGCAGATATCGTGAGTGAGCGCGCTATTCGGCGTGAATTGATTTCCGCAAGTAATAAAATAGCCGAAATCAGCTACAATCCGAAAGGAATGTCCGTAAAGGACGTGCTTGATGAAGCGGAACGTTCGGTATTTCACATTGCCGAAAAACGAACGTCAAGTGATCAAGGACCCAAAAAAATCGACGATATTTTGATGGAAACATTAAGTCGTATCGAAATTTTATCCAAATCCAGAAACAATAACGGCGTGACCGGTGTAACGACTGGTTTTATCGAACTGGATCGAAAAACCGCAGGATTACAACCTTCAGATTTGATTATCGTCGCCGCTCGACCTTCTATGGGTAAGACCACTTTTGCCATGAACCTGTGTGAGAATGCTTCATTACAAGATATCGAAGAAATGGACGAACACGGCAATATCGTTAAAAAACCGAGTAAACCGGTATTAATTTTTAGTTTGGAGATGCCGGCTGATCAGATCATGATGCGTATGTTAGCCTCATTATCACATGTCGATCAAACCAAGATCCGTACTGGTCAAGTTCATGATGATGAAGATTGGTCGAAAATTTCCAGTACGATGGCGATTTTACAAGAGCGTAAAAACATCTATATTGACGACAGTTCTGGTTTAACTCCAACGGAACTGCGTTCTCGTGCCAGACGGGTTTATCGTGATAACGGGGGATTGAGTTTGATTATGGTCGACTATTTGCAATTAATGCGAGCGCCCGGTTTTGCCGATAACCGAACTTTAGAGATCGCCGAAATATCCCGTTCTCTGAAAGCGCTGGCAAAAGAGTTGCAAGTGCCGGTAGTCGCACTTTCTCAGTTGAACCGAAGCTTGGAACAGCGTGCTGATAAACGCCCGGTGAACTCGGATTTACGTGAATCCGGTTCTATCGAGCAGGATGCGGACTTAATTATGTTTATTTATCGTGATGAGGTTTATCACGATAATCCTGATTCAAAAGGTGTTGCCGAAATTATTATCGGTAAGCAGCGTAACGGGCCGATCGGGCGTGTTCCATTGGCATTCCAAGGAAAATTCTCGCGCTTTGCGAATTATGAAGGCAGTTACCGAATAGAAGACGAATAATATGTTGTGTGCAATTTATAAAAGCCCGAAAAAAGAGGGAATGTATCTTTACCTTGCTAAACGTGATCAATTTGATGGAGTGCCGGAAGCGCTACGCAAAGTATTCGGGAACCCCCAATTTGTGATGATGTTTAATTTGGTTGGTGAAAAAACGTTACAACGTGTAACGAATCAGGAAGTGTTACGGAAAATTGAGGCGGAAGGATTCTATTTACAGATGCCGCCGCCGGTGGAAAATCTGCACAGCGAATTTATCGCTCGCCAAAAGGAGCAAAAGTGATGCGTTGTCCGTTTTGTTCGACCGAAGAAACCAAAGTTGTCGATTCCCGTTTGGCATCCGACGGCTTTCAGATCCGTCGCCGTCGAGAGTGTCACCATTGCAAAGAACGTTTTACCACTTTTGAAACGGCGGAGTTGATTATTCCGCATATTGTGAAAAACAACGGAAACCGAGAACCGTTTGATATCCAAAAATTAAGAGCAGGTTTATCGCGCGCGTTGGAAAAACGTCCGGTTAGTGCCGATGATCTGGAAAAAGCGATCAACAATATTGTGCATCAATTGCAGGCAACCGGTGAGCGTGAAGTATCCAGTAAATTTGTCGGTAATCTTGTGTTAGACGCACTAAAACAGTTAGATAAAGTTGCTTATATCCGCTTTGCATCGGTTTATTTAAGCTTTGATGATATTACGGAATTTACTAAAGAGATCGAGAAATTAAGATTAGACGATTAACAAGCGGTCACTTTTGGGGATTAATTTGCAAAAATAAAGGCGCCTTTTGAGCGCCTTTATTTTTTTAGGTAAATTGTCAGAGGTATTCCACATCGACAATATCAAATTCAACATTTCCACCGGGGGTTTTGATATTGACCGAATCATCGATATCTTTGCCGATCAAACCTCGTGCAATCGGCGAGTTGACCGAAATTAATCCTTCTTTAATATTGGCTTCATCATCGCCGACAATGCGGTAAGTCACTTCTTCTTCGGTTTTGGTATTTAATAGCGTGACGGTTGCACCGAAAATCACTTTGCCGTGATTATGCATTTTCGTGACATCAATAATTTGCGAGTTACCGAGCTTACTTTCGATTTCTTGAATACGACCTTCACAAAAGCCTTGTTGTTCACGCGCCGCGTGGTATTCCGCATTTTCTTTTAAGTCACCGTGTTCACGGGCTTCTGCGATAGCGTTGATGATCTCCGGGCGACGCACATTTTTTAAGAAGTCGAGTTCTTCACGTAATAATTCGGCCCCACGCACAGTCATTGGAATCTGTTTCATTATTTATCCTTCCAGATTTTAAATTGCAAAAAAATTTGTGCCAAAACAGTTATTTCATAAGGATGACCTTGCAAAATCGGCTGTTTTGGCAGCGTTATGTGTGATAAATCAGTTAAAATTCCGATTAAATCAAACTGTTGATGAATATAAATGGAGTTTTTGATTTAATGGTTTACGAATGGTTTTCAAGTGGCTATTATTCAACTTCTTTAGAAAAATATCAACCTTCATTATGATTTTACAGTTAACAAAATATCGTCGTTCTCTCCTTGTTTCAACCCTGTTTCTTCCTCTGTTTGCGCAAGCTAATGTTGATATCGGCACACTCTTGCCTAGCTTACCTGCCGGCACTTCCGTCAGTTTTATTGCCAAAAATTTAGATACCGAGCAAATTATTGCAGAGTATCAAAGCAAAAATTTTATGTTACCTGCCAGTACTCAAAAAGTTTTTACGGCGTTGGCGGCAAAACTGGGATTACCGGAAGATTTTAAATTTCAAACGGCATTGCTTACCAACGGCAGTATTCAAAACGGTGTATTAAAAGGCGATTTAATTGCTCGTTTTACCGGAGATCCGGATTTAACCGCTGCACAGTTGGCTCAATTAGTCACACAGCTAAAAAAGCAGGGAATTCATCAAATTCAAGGTAATTTGATCATGGATACATCCGTGTTTGCCAGCCATGATAAAGCTGCGGGTTGGGTATGGAATGATTTAACGATCTGCTTTAGCGCACCACCTGCAGCAGTGAATATCGACAATAACTGCTTCTATGTGAATTTAGATGCTAATCAGCCGGTAGGCAACTTGATTAAAGTGAATATTCCATCCGCCTATCCGGTGCAAGTATTCAGTTCTGCTTATGTGGCGGATAAATCGGAGGCGGCTTATTGCCAACTCGATGCGATAGTGAATGACAATAACCGCTATCAAGTTCGAGGTTGCTTGGCGAAACAAGATAAACCGTTTGGATTGAGCTTTGCGGTGCAAGATCCGACAAGCTACGGCGCCAATTTAATTAAAGCGAATTTGAAAAAAGCCGGCATTCAGTTTAACGGGCAAGTTCAACAGCCGTTCAAAGCACAGCAAGGCACATTGTTGGCAGAACATTATTCTGTGCCATTGCAAGATTTACTGAAAAAAATGATGAAAAAATCGGACAATCAAATTGCCGATGCATTATTTCGAACGGTCGCCAACAAACAGTATAACCGTCCGGCAACCTTTCCTCTTGCCAGTCAAGGAATGCGTAATTTATTAAAATCTAAGGTCGGAATTGAATTTGATAACAGCGTAGTGGTAGATGGTTCCGGATTATCCCGCCATAATCAAGTCAGTGCCGAAACCATGTTACAAACCTTAGAAGTGATTGCAAAAAACGAAGCAACGTTAAACCTGTTTGAAACTTTCCCGATTGCAGGTGTGGACGGCACGTTATCCGGGCGAGGTTCTATTTCTGCGGAGCCGCTCGCCAAAAATATGATAGCCAAAACCGGTGCATTGAAAGGGGTATATAACTTAGCGGGTTATATGAAAAACGCTCGGGGTGAGCGGATTGCATTTGTACAGTTTATTAGCGGTTATTCCACCGGTGAGTTAGAGAGTAAAACCAAACGTGCGCCGTTAACGCAATTTGAACGCAATCTTTATATGGCGTTGTATAACGATTAACAAGCGGTCGGTAATTAAGGATTTTTTGCAAAAACAGAGGGCTCGAAGAGAGCCCTTTGAATTTGCAAATAATTGCCCGAAAATGACCGCTTGTCAGTGACGGAAATGGCGCATACCGGTTAATACCATTGCCATACCGTGTTCGTTGGCGGCGTCGATCACTTCTTGATCTCGCATTGAGCCACCTGGGTGGATAACGCAAGTAATGCCGACTTTTGCCGCTGCATCAATGCCGTCACGGAATGGGAAGAAGGCATCAGATGCCATGACACAGCCTGCTACTTGTAAGCCTTCGTCTTCCGCTTTAATACCTGCGATTTTCGCTGAGTAAACTCGGCTCATTTGTCCTGCACCGATACCGATTGTCTGTTTGTTTTTGGCATAGACAATCGCATTGGATTTAACGTATTTCGCCACTTTCCAGCAGAAGAGTAAATCGTCTAGTTCTTCTTGGGTTGGTTTGCGTTCAGACACGAATTGTAAATCTTCAACAGACACTTGTCCTTGGTCGGCATCTTGGACTAATAAGCCACCATTGACACGTTTGAAGTCTAAACGTGGTTGTGCTTCGCTAAATTCGCCACATTCTAATACACGCACGTTTTTCTTTTTCGCTAAGGCTTCTTTAGCTGCTTCAGAGATGGTTGGCGCGATGATCACTTCAACAAACTGGCGTTCTGCGATGGTTTGTGCCGTTTCACCGTCCAATGTGCGGTTAAATGCAATGATGCCGCCGAATGCTGAAGTTGGATCCGTTTGATAGGCGCGGTTGTAGGCTTCCAAAATATCCTTACCTAACGCGACACCGCAAGGGTTAGCGTGTTTAACGATCACACAAGCCGGTTCGTTAAATTCTTTGACGCATTCCAAGGCGGCATCAGTATCGGCAATGTTGTTGTAGGAAAGGGCTTTGCCTTGCAGTTGAACTGCGGTTGCCACAGACGCTTCTTTGAGTTCGTTTTCGACATAGAATGCGGCGTTTTGGTGGCTGTTTTCACCGTAACGCATGGTTTGTTTGCGGATAAAATTGAGATTTAACGTACGTGGAAATTGTCCGCATGCTTGAGTTAAGTCTTCTTCCTCGGCACCTTGATACGGCGGCACTTTTTGTCCGAAGTAGTTGGCAATCATGGAATCGTATTGGGCGGTATGTTCAAACGCTTTGATTGCAAGATTGAAACGGGTTTCTAAGGTAAGTGAGTTTTGATTTTGATCCATTTCAGCAAGAATGGCGTTAAAATCGTTGTTATTGACGACAATCGCAACATCTTTATGGTTTTTGGCGGCAGAACGCACCATTGTTGGTCCGCCGATGTCGATATTTTCTACTGCATCTTCAAGGGTGCAGTTTGGTTTAGCAACGGTTGCAGCAAATGGGTAGAGATTCACCACAACCATATCAATACGTTCAATGCTATGCTGTGCCATCACTTCATCGTCTGTGCCACGACGACCTAAAATCCCACCGTGAACTTTCGGGTGTAAGGTTTTGACACGTCCGTCCATCATTTCCGGAAAGCCGGTGTAATCCGATACTTCGGTCACGGGTAAACCGCGGTCTGCGAGTAATTTTGCTGTTCCGCCTGTTGAGAGTAGTTTTACACCACGTTGAACTAAGCCTTGGGCAAATTCAACGATGCCTGTTTTGTCAGACACACTTAA
>NZ_JBGXYA010000014.1:0-15085 GCF_041814905.1 Glaesserella sp.
ACCGGCGAATTTCTTAAACAGCACGCCTTTTCCTTCCATCACCGGTTTACCGGCTAATGCGCCGATATTCCCTAAGCCCAATACTGCCGTACCGTTTGAGATAACGGCGACTAAGTTTCCTTTTGAGGTATAGCGATACGCTGCTTGGGGATCTTTTTCAATTTCTAAGCAAGGTTCGGCAACACCGGGGGAATAAGCTAATGCGAGATCACGTTGTGTGGCAAGGGATTTGGTTGGGGTAACTTCAATTTTTCCGGGAATCGGAAATTCATGAAAATCAAGCGCGGCTTGGCGTAATTTATCGTCCATATAGGTATCCTTAGTTAATGAATTAAAAACGGAAGCAATTTTATCTTAAATGGCCTAAAGATTTTGTGATAAAACTCTAATTTTTAACATTTCGTTAAGCACACTCATTATTCTCGGATAAAATCTAAACTAAAATGTGATCTTGATCACACTTCAAGAAAGTTTATTAAATATTATTAAATTTATAAAATTTGGAACAAACTATCAAATGAGCAAAAATTAAATGAATTATCAATTTTTAAATCTAAAAATATAAAAATTTCAGAATTTTACTCTGAAAAATTAAATCTTTTTTCTTTTTAATTCTATAGACAATATTGTTTTTTTTTTGCAAAATCCGCCCCGTTAACGTTTGCGAAGCAAACTTCAAGTTTCAATATTAGTTGGAGGATTCAATGAAAAAACTTTCAGGGGCTGAAATGATCGTACAATCCTTGCGTGACGAAGGCGTAGAATACGTTTTTGGTTACCCGGGCGGTTCGGTTCTCGATATTTATGATGCGATTCACACGTTGGGTGGCATCAAACACGTTCTTGTTCGCCATGAGCAAGGTGCCGTACATATGGCCGACGGTTACGCCCGAGCAACCGGTAAAGTCGGTTGCGTATTGGTGACTTCAGGTCCGGGAGCAACCAATGCTATTACTGGTATTGCTACCGCTTATGCAGACTCTATTCCGTTAGTCGTATTTTCCGGTCAGGTACCATCTGCATTAATCGGTTCCGATGCCTTCCAAGAGTGCGATATGATCGGCATTTCCCGCCCGGTTGTAAAACACAGTTTCTTGGTGCAGAACACCGAAGACATTCCGGAAATCATCAAGAAGGCATTTTATATTGCATTAAGCGGTCGTCCGGGACCTGTTGTTATTGATGTGCCGAAAGATGTCGTAAACCCGGCAAATAAATTCAACTATCAATATCCGGACGAAATTGCTCTTCGTTCTTATAACCCAAATGTTCAAGGACATAAAGGTCAGATTAAGAAAGCGCTTAAAGCATTGCTAGTTGCCAAAAGACCGATTCTTTATGTTGGCGGCGGTGCGGTAATTTCAGAATCAAATAAAGAGCTCACCGAATTTGCACAGAAACTGAATTTACCTGTAACGAGTTCATTGATGGGCTTAGGTGCTTTCCCGAGTACAAACAAACAGTTCCTAGGTATGTTAGGGATGCACGGAACCTATGAAGCCAACAATGCCATGCACGAAAGTGACTTGATTTTGGGTATCGGTGTCCGTTTTGATGACCGTACGACCAATAATTTGGCAAAATATTGCCCTCATGCTAAAGTCATTCATGTTGATATCGATCCGTCTTCGATCTCAAAAACAGTACCGGCTTATATTCCGATCGTGGGTAGTGCAAAGAATGTACTCGATGAATTCTTATCACTGTTAGAAGATGAAAATCTTGTAAAAAGTCAGTCGGATCTGACCGCTTGGTGGCAACAAATTGATAAATGGCGTGCACGTCAATGTCTAAGTTATCAGAAAGGTGGAGATGTCATAAAACCTCAAGAAGTGATTGAGGCCGTTTATCGTTTGACCAACGGCGATGCTTATGTTGCTTCGGATGTAGGTCAACACCAAATGTTTGCGGCACTCCACTATCCGTTTGATTTACCGCGTCGTTGGATTAACTCGGGCGGCTTAGGCACGATGGGATTCGGTTTGCCTGCTGCAATCGGGGTGAAGTTTGCCTTCCCGGAAGCGACCGTTGTTTGTGTAACCGGTGATGGTAGTATTCAGATGAATATTCAGGAGCTTTCAACCGCTAAACAGTATGATACTCCGGTAGTAATCATTAACTTAAATAACCGTTTCTTAGGTATGGTGAAACAGTGGCAAGATATTATCTACGCCGGTCGCCACTCCCACTCTTACATGGATTCTTTACCGAATTTCGTTAAACTTGCCGAAGCTTACGGGCATATCGGTATTGAAATTAATCATCCGTCAGAGTTGGAAGAAAAACTGAAAGAAGCATTCTCAATTAAAGACAGATTAGTATTCGTCGATGTGCGTGTGGATGAAACCGAACATGTTTATCCGATGCAGATACGCGGTGAATCCATGAAAGATATGATGCTTAGCAAAACGGAGAGAACAGATGCGTAGAACATTAGCCGTCTTATTAGAAAATGAATCGGGTGCATTATCCCGCGTTATCGGGCTTTTCTCCCAACGTGGTTTTAATATTGAAAGTTTAACCGTTGCACCGACTGATGATCCAAGCTTATCACGTATGACCATTGTGGCACAGGGTGATGAACAGGTATTAGAGCAAATCGAAAAACAATTGCATAAACTGATTGATGTTTTCAAAGTCATTAATCTAAGTTACTGCGAACATATTGAGCGTGAAATTCTATTACTTAAAGTCAAAGCCGTTGGCAGCGTAAGGGATGAATTAAAGCGAATGGTGGACATTTTCCGCGGTCAGATCGTAGATATTACACCGAAGCAATATACGATTCAGCTCTCAGGTACCGGCGATAAGCTCAACGCTTTTATTGAAGCGGTAACAGCCGAAACATCCATTATTGAAATTGCCCGTTCTGGACTTATCAGCCTCTCTCGCGGTGATAAAAATTGCCTTTAATATAGGATAAAATAACGGAAGCCAAGTGCTTCCGTTATTATTTTGTCGCATGGATTATTCAAACACGGCCCAAACCGGGGCGTGATCCGATGGTTTTTCCATTGCTCGAATTTCAAGATCAATCCCGGTCTCTACACAGCGTTCCGCCAATACTTTTGATGCCAGAACTAAATCAATACGTAATCCGCGATTATCATCAAAACCCTTTGATCGGTAATCAAACCATGAGAATTTATCAGAAACCTCCGGATTCATACGACGGAAAGTATCGGATAACCCGTAGTCATATAAGCGATATAACCATTCTCTTTCTTCCGGCAAGAATGAACATTTGCCGTCACGTAACCAACGTTTTCTATTCACCTCGCCAATACCGATATCCAAATCTGTCGGGCTGATATTCATATCCCCCATGATCACTATCGGATTTGCTGATGTTAATTCCGTTGTTAAGTAATGTTGCAGATCCGCATAAAATTTCTGCTTTGCCGGAAATTTTGTTTCATGACTACGATTTTCACCTTGCGGAAAATAGCCGTTTAAGACAGTCAGCACACCGAATGGTGTTTCTAAATCAGCCATAATCATTCGCTTTTGTGCGTCTGCGACATCGGTCGGAAAGCCTTTTCGTACTGCTAGCGGCTTCTGTTTAGTTAACAACGCAACACCATAATGTCCTTTTTGCCCGTGATGGAAAACGTGATAACCAAGATGATTCACCAACTCATAAGGAAAATCTTCATCCGCCACTTTAATTTCCTGTAGACCGATCACATCCGGTTGATGTTTTTCGATTAACGCTTCAAGTTGATGCGGACGAGCTCGCAACCCATTAATATTAAAAGAGATAAATTTCATTTTGCAATCCTTCAATAGAAACTGACCGCTTGCAATTACAAGCGGTCAGTTTGAGCAATTATTTTACCATTTTGACTAAAGTATCATCGCCGCAACCCAACCAAACACTAGTAACGGAATATTATAGTGGATAAAAGTCGGTACGACAGAATCCCAGATATGATCGTGTTTACCGTCTGCATTCAAGCCGGAGGTCGGCCCTAAAGTAGAATCGGAAGCCGGGGACCCCGCATCACCTAATGCTGCCGCGACACCAACAATCGAAACCGTTGCAAGCGGTGAGAAACCGAAAGAAATACACAAAGGGACATAAATTGAAGTAATAATCGGTACCGTTGAGAATGAAGACCCGATACCCATCGTAATCAATAAACCGACTAACAACATTAAAAAGGCTGCCATTTCTTTGCTACCGATAGAGTCTTTAAGTCCATCCACCAATGCCGCCACTCCACCGGTTGAATTTACCACATTAGCATAACCTGAAGCGGCAATCATCACAAAACCTATCATTGCCATTAAACGTAAACCGTCTTGGAACAAATCATTACTCTGTTTCAGTTTAAAGACACCGCCTAATGCAAAAATAATTAAACCGACAAGACCACCGACAACCGTTGATTTAGTTGAAAGCTGAACGATACAAGTCGCTACAATAGCAACAATACTCACATAAATATGAAGCGGTTTTACCTTTGCCACGCGAGCGGCAATATTCTCCACAGTCGGCTCTTTGACGTTTTCAACATATTCACGCGGTTTACGGTAAGTCACGAATAATGCCAAAAATAGACCTAAAATCATCCCTATCACAGGAATGGTCATAGCTTTAGTCACTTCTAACGTATTGGTGACCAAACCAAGAGATTCACCCGCTTGATTAATATTTTTAACCAAAATATTTTCAATAAAGATCTGACCGAATCCTGCGGGAATTAACATGTAGGTGGCTGTCAAACCAAAAGTAATCGCACAAGCGACTGCCCGGCGGTCAATTTTTAACTGGTTCATTACACTTAATAGAGGAGGAACGACAATCGGGATAAACGCGATATGTACCGGAATGATATTTTGTGATGACATAGAGAATGCAACCAAGGTAAATAACACCAAATATTTAAACCAAAATACCGAACGATCTGAAGGACGTTTGCCGAAGGCTTGAATCACTTTATAAGCAAGTAAATCGGTTACACCTGATTTAGATAGCGCGACAGCAAATGCACCGAGTACCGCATAGTTCATCGCAGTTTCCGCTCCTCCGCCTAAGCCGCCGGTAAAGCTCTTAATTGTTGCATTTAGCGCCTCATTTAGTGCCATTCCATTGCCGGAATTACCTAAAATACCGCAGGTTAATGCAGAGATAATCAACGCAATGACCACGTTAATTCGCAATAAACTTAATGCAAGTAACACGATAATTGAGATGACGACATCATTTGTAAATAACATTGTGTTTGACCTCTATTTTCTTTAATTAAATCGCTTTAAAACTGATTACACCATTTTCAGCGTAATCGTTTGTTTCATCTTCATCCCGAACAATCAGTACAGCCGGAATTTCCGCTTTATCAAAAGCGATATCCCCTTCTACACCGTCAATGAATTCTCCACGTTTGATATTTTTAAAATCAAACAAATTCGGGTCACATAGGTGGCTCGGTGCAACATTTTGCAATGCACTGAACATTGTCTCGATTCTTCCCGGATACTGGCGGTCCCAAGTTTGTAGCATGTCTTTCACGACTTGACGCTGTAAATTCGGTTGAGAACCACATAAATTACACGGAATAATCGGAAATTGTTTTGCAATTGCATATTTTTCTATATCTTTTTCTTTACAATAAGCAAGCGGACGGATCACAATCTGTTTACCATCGTCGCTAATCAATTTAGGCGGCATACTTTTCAGTTTTCCACCATAAAACATATTTAAAAAGAGTGTTTCAAGCATATCGTCTCGATGGTGACCAAGAGCGATTTTAGTTGCTCCTAATTCTGTTGCCGTACGATATAAAATACCACGGCGTAAACGAGAACAAAGCGAACACGTGGTTTTACCTTCCGGAATTTTTTCTTTAACGATCCCGTAAGTATTTTCTTCGACGATTTTATAATCTACACCGATACTTTGTAGATATTCAGGCAGGATATGCTCCGGAAATCCGGGCTGTTTTTGGTCGAGGTTAACTGCAACGATATCAAAGTGAATCGGCGCATTGATTTTAAGGTTAAGAAGAATATCAAGTAATGTATAACTGTCTTTTCCGCCGGATAAACAAACCATCACTTTATCACCGTCTTCAATCATATTAAAATCGGCGATGGCATTGCCGACATTGCGGCGTAGGCGTTTTTGCAGTTTATTGAAATTGTACGCAATTTTTTTTTCTTTTTGCGTGTTTTGAACTGAATCTTGATTCATAATGCGAAAAATGTATTTATTTTTTCAGAATATAGGAAAGTGGCACATACTACCCGCTTCCCTGTTTTTTTCAAGTTTTAAAGTAAAAATTATGGCAACACAACGTATTATTATCGGAATTAGTGGCGCAAGCGGTTTTCAATACGGCTATAAAGCCCTTGAACTACTCAAAAATATTGCACAAGTTGAAACTCATGTCGTTATCTCTAAAGGTGCCGAACTCACCCGTGCCTGTGAGACAGATTATAGTCGCGAGCAGCTTTTAGCCTTGGCGGATGAAGTTCATGCTATTCATAATCTCGGCGCAACGATTGCCAGCGGTTCCTTTAAAACGTTAGGAATGTTGGTTGCACCTTGTTCAATGCGATCTCTTGCTTCCATTGCTCATGGATTCAGTGATAATTTACTGACCCGAGCAGCGGATGTTGTACTCAAAGAACGTCGAAAATTAGTGCTCATGGTGAGAGAAACCCCACTGAATTTAGCGCATATTGACAATATGCGCAAAGTCACCGAAATGGGGGGCATTATTTTTCCGCCGGTTCCTGCCCTTTATCATCAACCGCAAACTGTCGATGAGATTATTACTCACAGTGTGGCTCGTGCATTAAATATGTTTGAAATCGAGATGGATATGCCTCGCTGGCAAGGTAAAAAGCCGAATTTATCGTCATCACATAATGACTAACGTCTATTTGCCAAATAAAATTTCAAAAATGCAAAAAAACCGTCATTTCCCACGTGAAATCATTGACTTTTCCCCTCAAAAATGCTTGATGTTTAACCATTTGTTTTTGTTCCGTTTTTTGAGTTAGATCGCATTTTTTCAGATTAAGCTTTGCTACAATTACTCTAGTTAATTTTTTTGTGAGGCTATATGAGCGAAATTGCATTGACAGTTAGCCTGCTATCCCTTGTCGCCGTTGTGGGGCTATGGATCGGGCATATTAAAGTAAGGGGCGTAAGTCTAGGTATTGGAGGCGTACTTTTCGGTGGGATTATCGTTTCCCACTTTATGACGCAATACAATATACTGCTTGATGAACATACGCTTCATTTCATTCAAGAATTCGGGTTAATTCTGTTTGTCTATACCATTGGTATTCAAGTCGGTCCCGGTTTTTTTGCATCACTTCGCCATTCAGGCTTAAAACTGAATGGCTTTGCGTTATTAATCGTAGGACTAAGCGGCGTATTGGTTATCCTACTTCATAAAATTTTTGATATCCCTCTTCCGGTTATTCTCGGTATTTTTTCCGGTGCGGTCACCAATACTCCGTCTCTTGGTGCAGGTCAACAAATACTTGCTGAATTGGGCGGTGATACCGATATCATGGGGATGGGATATGCAATTGCCTATCCGTTCGGTATTATCGGTATATTGCTTGCAATGTGGTTGATCCGTATCTTATTTAATGTAAATGTAGATAAAGAAGCAGACGATTTTGATGCAGCATCCAATACCAAAAAAGAGGGATTAAGTACCTTAAATGTACGAATTACCAATCCGAATCTTAACGGATTACAGCTAAGCCAACTTCCTGATTTCGAATTACATGATGTGGTTTATTCCCGCTTAAAACGTGGTGACGAGTTGTTCGTCCCGAAAGTGGATACTGTCATACAACTTAATGATGTTTTGCATTTAGTCGGTGAAAAAGCAACACTACATAAAATGCAACTTATTATTGGTGAAGAAGTCCACATCTCCGTATCAACCAAAGGTACAATGTATCGAAATGAGCGAGCCGTCGTTACTAATGAAAAAGTGTTCGGCAAACAAATTCGCCAGCTTATGCTAAAAGGTAAATATGATGTTGTGATCTCACGACTCAACCGTGCCGGGGTAGAATTAGTACCCAATGGATCCATGACCTTGCAATTCGGTGACGTATTAAATCTTGTCGGTCGTCAGGAAGATATTGAATCGGTGATGGCGATTATCGGTAACGCCCAGCAAAAACTACAACAAGTACAAATGTTACCGATTTTTATCGGTATCGGCTTAGGTGTGCTATTAGGTTCTATTCCAATTTATCTGCCCGGCTTCCCTGTTGCATTAAAACTCGGTTTAGCCGGTGGTCCGCTTGTCGTCGCATTAGTTTTGGCCCGTATCGGTAGCTTTGGTAAGCTTTATTGGTTTATGCCCCCAAGTGCCAACTTAGCATTGCGTGAAATCGGTATTGTTCTGTTCCTTGCCGTTGTAGGTTGGAAAGCAGGCGGTAATTTCCTGAACATATTACTCAGTAATGATGGCTTACTGTGGATCTGTTACGGTGCAATTATTACCTTTGTGCCATTAATTATCACCGGTGTCGTTGCTAGAATCTACGGTAAAATCAACTACTTAACCCTTTGCGGTTTACTTTCCGGTTCAATGACGGATCCTCCGGCTTTGGCTTTCGCAAACGGTATTAAAGAAGGTAACGGTGCGGCGGCACTCTCTTATGCGACGGTTTATCCGTTAGTGATGTTCTGTCGGATTATTCTGCCACAATTATTAGCCATTTTACTCTGGGTTGCCGGCTAAACCGCTGTTTGAGATATTGTTATTAATCCCGCTCATCCAAAAGAGTTAATACCTCAATCAGGTATTAACTCTTTTTTATTGCCACAATATTGCCTTTAGCATTCCATAAAATTTATAAGGTCCTTCCGCGCAACAGATGTCTAATCCAAGTACGGTTGGTACTTAAAGCTTGCAGAATATCTTCACTTAACGGTAGCGGTTCATCACACAGTTGAGCGGCTAATAGTTCGCCTAATAATGGCGCCGTAGTTAAGCCTCTTGAAGCTAACCCTGCTACTAAATAAAGATTCGGATAACACGCTGCCCGTTGAATCGGTTCACGACGACGAAGTTGATTATATAAATTGATATACTGCTCTTTTTGTAATCCAAAATCTGGCACAGCCCCTACCATCGGTACTCGATCACGAAATGCTGCGCGGATACCGACTTTAGCGCGATTTTCAGAAATATCGAGGTTTCCCGTCCAATGACAAGCGGTCAGATTTTGCTGTAATTTTGCAATATTTTGCTGATATTCTTCCAAGCTGAATGACGTTTCGGCATTGTCGCGGAGGTGACTTGCCCCAATGCAGTGGCAGTTATAGGTGGGAGACATTGGCGTTAAATAACCGTCGTAACAAATCACACATTTCAATGATGAAAGTGTTTCGTTAGTCGGAATCTGACTCACCTGCCCGCGCACCGGATAAAGCGGAACACCTTCCGTTTGAGAAAAATCAGTGATTGTATGCCCGCTTGCCAAAACTACGGTTTGGTGAGAAATAGTATTACCTTTATGCTGCCACTGCCATTTTCCTTGCACAAATTGCAGATCGCTAACCTGATGATCCAGCACGACCTTCAAGCCCTGTTGCTGTAGATAAGCAAAGCCGTTTTGCACTAGTTGAAGCGGCGATAACCAACCGCCTTGAGGAATAAAAGCGCCTCCGTTTGGCACGTCTAATCCTAATTTCTCGGTTAGCTGTTTAGCGGTACAAAGCTTATAAAGCTCTTCATCCCAGCCCTGCTCTGCTATTTTTTTTAACTTCACGGCGGTTTTTTCGTTGTAAGCATAAAGCGCAACGCCGCTCAAATCCATCTCAAAATCAACCACCGATTTAATTTGTGCCAAACGCTGCAGTGCATAATCAAAACTGTGTACATAAAAACGAACATTACGCTCGTCATCGTCGCTTAATTGCGGATAGATCGCGCCTTGTAAATTACCGGAAGCATTCTTTGCCGGTACATCATCCTTGCAATACAAGGTCACATTTTTTCCCCGCTCCAGTAACGATAACGCAATAAATAAACTCGCAACACCGCCACCGATAATCGCAATATCGTCTAACTTTGCCTGATTTTTTTGATAAAAATAAGGGAAATTTAGTGGAGCCGACTCTACACCAAGAGGTTTTTCCCCCCATAGCATTTCACGCTTTTTACCGAATCCTTTGCGTTTTTTGACATCAAAACCGACCGCTTGTAATCCGCGTCGAACTTGACTTGACGCGGTGAACGTCGCGAAAGATCCTCCGGATCGCGTTAAACGAAACATTTGTCTATAAAGCTGTTCATTCCACATTTCCGGATTTTTATCCGGTGCAAAACCGTCTAAAAACCAACTATCTACCGAATCAATGTAGCAGTCGCCTAATTGCGGTAAATTTTCTGCCATGTCACCCAACCACACATCAAGATAAATGACATCAAAGTGGTAACGCTGACAACCGACTTGTCTAGGCTGCCAACAAGCGGTCAGTTTTCGCGAAAATTTTGCAAATTGCGGGTAATTGCGGTGAATATCGGTTAATTGTGCGGAACTTAACGGAAACTTTTCAAAGGAGATAAAATAGAGCCGTTTTAGAGGGCGATGGGGAAATTCTGTTCTGAAACGTTCAAATGCTTCCGCCACCGCTAAAAAATTTAACCCGGTACCAAAACCGGTTTCAGCAATGACAAAATATTCACGCGAATGCTGTTGCCACTTTTGCCAAAGCTGATTACCTTCTTGAAAAACATAATAGCTTTCTGCCAAACCGTCCTGGGTAGAAAAATAGATATCGTCAAATTGATTAGAAACCGGCGTGTTATGGATATTGAACGAAAGCGAAGCAAAAGTAAGTTTGGACATAATGAAAGGAAGAAGTAAATCAATAAAAATGGCGAGCCGGTTACCTAACTCGCCATATCTTTAGTGTTTTTTAAAAAATATTGTAGGCAAAAATGGCAATCATTCCAAGTGCACCCACTACAGTCATCATTGCATATCCGAAAGTACCCATAAAAATTCCTCAAATTTGATGTAAAACGTAATCATTCTAAAACTATTTATTAAAAATGCAATGCAAGCACTTATTTTATTTAAGCTATTTGGTAAATTTCGCTATAATGTGCCAATTTTTATGGTGAGGTATTTATGGCTACAATTAAAGATGTTGCCAAACTCGCTGGCGTATCAACGACAACCGTCTCTCACGTGATTAATAAAACTAGATTTGTGGCGGAAGATACGACTAAAGCGGTTTGGGATGCGGTTTCCGCATTAAATTATTCCCCTAGCGCCGTGGCTCGCAGTTTAAAAGTCAATACGACAAAATCTATCGGGATGATCATTACTACTAGCGAAGCGCCTTATTTTGCAGAAATTGTGTTAGCTGTCGAAGAATATTGTTACCGTCAAGGCTATTCCTTGTTTCTATGCAATACCCAAAATGAAGCAGAAAAAATTCAGAATCATCTGGATATGTTGGTTGCTAAAAGAGTAGACGGTATTTTGGTAATGTGCTCCGAATATACAGAAAATTCCTTATCGCTATTTAACGGCACGAATATTCCGATGGTTGTTATGGATTGGGGGCCGAATGACGGTAAAAGCGACCGCATTATCGATCACAGTTTTGATGGTGGCTATATGGCAACCCGTTATCTGATCGATAAAGGTCATCGAGAAATTGCCATTATTGCCGGCGATCTTTATAAAACTACCGCCAAAGCTCGCTACGAAGGTTTTGTAAAAGCGATGACAGAAGCTGGTTTATTAATCCGTCAGGAATGGATTTTTGAAAATGATTTCCAACCGGAAGGCGGCTATGAAAGTATGAACAATCTACTTAAACAAGATCATTTACCGACCGCAGTCATTTGCGGTTGCGACGCCATGGCATTAGGTGCAATTTCTGCGATTACAGAGAAAGGATTATCCGTTCCGCACGATATTTCCGTGATTGGTTATGATAATATTCATAGCTCACGTTTTTATGCACCGCCGCTAACTACTATCCACCAATCAAAAACAAGATTGGGGCAAATGGCGTTAGACTTGTTATTAGAACGTATCCAAAATAGTGAAAATAAAGCAGAACCCAAAGTATTAGAATTCTACCCGGAATTAGTTGAACGCAGTTCTGTCCGCCAATTAAACCCTTAATTTTGATAAAGGAGAATAAATGGATTTCCTGATTAATTTTTTTAGTAGTTACGGCTACTGGGCCGTTTTTTTAGTATTACTTGCCTGTGGATTCGGCGTACCTATTCCGGAAGATATTACCCTTGTTTCCGGAGGGGTTATTTCAGGTTTAGGTTATACCAATGTACACTGGATGTTAGTCGTCAGTATGTTAGGAGTGTTAGTTGGGGATAGCACAATGTATTGGCTGGGTCGGATTTATGGCACCAAAATTCTGACGTTCCCTTTAATTCGTAAAATTGCCACACCGGAGCGTTTTGTCATCGTACAAGATCGGTTTGAAAAGCAAGGCTGGAAATTACTTTTTGTTGCTCGTTTTTTACCGGGACTACGTGCAGTGGTATATTTAGTTTCAGGTATCACCCGCAGAGTGAGCTTTACCCGCTTTTTATTGGTAGATTTTTTTGCTGCAATTATTTCTGTGCCTATTTGGGTTTATTTAGGAGATTTTGGTGCAAAAAATTTAGATTGGTTAAAACATCAGATTCATAAAGGTCAGATGATAATTTGGGTGTTATTAATCATCGGCGCGCTATTTCTGTTCTGGAAATGGAAAAAAAACCGTAAAAATAAAGGGCTGTCCTAGATAACGACTAAAAACGCTATTTAGGTTAAGATACCCAAATGCGAAAAAGTCGTCTAAGTCAGCATAAAAAAATAAACTCATTGAGCTGTTTGTGGCTGGTGTCACTGCTCGAACAGCGGCTGAGTTGGTAAATGTAAACAAAACAACCACAGACTATTATTTCCATCGTCTACGATTACTTATCTATCAAAACAGCCCACATATCGAGATGTTTGAAGGTGAAATTGAAACCGATGAAAGCTATTTTGGTGGTATCCGCAAAGGTAAACGAGGTCGTGGGGCTGTGGGCAAAACTGCCGTATTCGGGCTTCTAAAGCGCAATGGCCAAGTTTATACCGTTGCGGTGCCGAATACGCAATCAGCGAACGTTGTTGCCGATTATTCGAGAGTAGGTAAAGCCCGACAGCATTGTTTACACCGATTTCTACCGAAGCTATGATGTGCTTGATGTGAGTGAGTTTAACCATTTTCGCATCAATCATGGTACCCACTTCGCAAAAAAGCAAAATCATATAAACGGAATCGAGAATTTTTGGAACCAGTGAAACGCTATTTACGTAAGTTTAACGGCATTCCTAAAGCTCATTTTGAGCTGTATTTGAAGAAATGCGAATGGCGTTTTAATTGCAGTAATTAAAAAGCTCAAATTTCATTTTTAAAACAATTCATTAAAGGGAATTTAGTCTAGTTATCTAGGACAAACCCTAAGATTTTTTGTGAAGCTAATGAAAATATCCTTGATGTAAGTTTATCCGTACTGCTCCAAGCCAAAATTTGACAGTGTAAATAATCGGGATAACAGCTTTCTTAAATAGACAATTGAAACACCTCTAAGGTTTCTTGTGTATATTTTTTAGCGTAAGGTTGAATGACCATATCGCTTCCAACTAATGAATTTAGTTCATTGCCCAAAGCTAAATTACCCCACTAATCAAATATAATTCCTTTTCCTATAATATGCCACGTCAAGTTTTTCACTCGGTAACGACTCGACAGGCTATTTGCCCGGAGGCAGATTGGTTACCGAGCTCAACCATTCCAAGATGCTCGGTCTTTCTGCATCATCGCCATCACGAATGCCGACTTCTGTTGGTTCTAAATTCTCAAATGTTTTGCTATTAAAGTGCGGAGAGCGTTGTATTTTTTCAAACTTATAGAATCGGGTTCTCCGCCAAAGATCGGATGCAATTGGACAAAGGCAAATGCTGCCACCTTTAAAACGATTGCGGTAGTAATATTACATTTCTGATAAATACTCCTTTTATCCACCAACTCCAAGTAAAACAATCGATTATGTTTATTTTCTTGTTTATAATGATAGACTTATTTTTATTATTTACTCGGAGTTTTTATGAGATTACACAAAACGTTATTTCTCATCCTGTTCTCTTTTTGCATAATCGGAAATGGATATGCGGAAACGGCGGATGAAAAATTTGAACGAGCCGCTTATTTGCATGCAAACGGAGATTACGCCCAAGCTTTTCCGATTTGGCAAGAGTTGGCACAACAAGGGATGGCACAAGCACAATACAATTTAGGGGTTATGTATGATAATGGACTGAGTGTTAAACAAGATTATCAACAAGCCTTTCAATGGTATCAAAAAGCCGCCGAACAAGGTTATGCAAATGCACAGTCAAATTTGGGGGTATTGTATGCCAGCGGACAAGGTGTTCCCCGAGATGATCAACAAGCCTTCCAATGGATTAAAAAAGCCGCCGAACAAGGTTATGCCGCTGCGCAATATAATATCGGGGCGATGTATGCTGATGGACAAGGCGTAACCCAAGATTATCAGCAAGCCTTTCAATGGTATCAAAAAGCCGCTCAACAAGGTTATGCTATGGCACAACATAATATAGGTGTGATGTATTACGCCGGACGAGGCATAAATAAGGATTATCAGCAAGCCTTTCAATGGTTTGAAAAAGCCGCTCAACAAAATTATGTCGATTCGCAATATAATTTAGGTATTATGTACAAAAATGGGCGGGGCGTAGAAAAAGACGTTCAGCAAAGCGAACAATGGTTCCGGAGAGCCTGTGCTAACGGTTACCAAAAAGCTTGTACCAAGTAGTCATGTTTTAAAACATATTTTTCCGTTAACAAGCGGTGGGATTTGATAAAAATTTTGCAAATGGCAAAACTCACCAAAATCCGACCGCACTTTGATCTGCACCCCAAAACTTGGACACCTAATTTGAGGTGCAGATTATGTCCCATCCTTATCAATTTCGTTTAGACATTATCAAATTGGTCATCGAGCAGGATGTTGGTATCCGCGAGGTGGCAAAACTTCATCACATTCCCCATTCTGTG